>NZ_JBQCCF010000031.1:0-53586 GCF_051962475.1 Dyella sp. | reverse complement strand
GTGATCGAAGATGCGTCGCGCGGGATCGATTTGAACGGCTCCCTGGCCGCGGCGTGGAAGGAGATGGAGAAAGCCGGAGTGAAGCGCATGCAATCGAGCGAGATCGAGATGGCGTGAACAAAAGCGGGCCGGCGGCCCGCTTTTTTTGTGTGCATCGGCGCGAGTGGATCAGGCCGCGCCTTCTTCCTCGGCCACTGCCTTCATCGACAGGCGGATGCGGCCCTGCTTGTCGACCTCGAGCACCTTGACCTTGACGATGTCGCCTTCCTTGAGCTTGTCGCTGACCTTCTCCACGCGCTCGTTGGAGATCTGCGACACGTGCACCAGGCCGTCCTTGCCCGGCAGGATGGTCACGAACGCGCCGAAATCCATCAGCTTGGCGACCTTGCCCTCGTAGATGCGGCCCGGCTCGACGTCGGAGACGATCTGCTCGATGCGCTTCTTCGCCTCGTCGGCCGCCAGGCGGTTGACCGAGGCGATGATGACGGTGCCGTCGTCGCTGATGTCGATGGTGGTGCCGGTCTCCTCGGTGATCGAGCGGATGGTCGCGCCACCCTTGCCGATCACTTCGCGGATCTTGTCCGGATGGATCTTGATGGTGAGCAGGCGCGGCGCGTACTCGCTCATTTCCGAGCGGGCGGTGCTGATCACCTTGGCCATCTCGCCGAGGATGTGCAGGCGACCACGCTTGGCCTGCTCCAGCGCCACCTTCATGATCTCTTCGGTGATGCCGTCGATCTTGATGTCCATCTGCAACGCGGAGATACCGTCGGCGCTACCGGCCACCTTGAAGTCCATGTCGCCGAGGTGATCCTCGTCGCCCAGGATGTCCGACAGCACGACGAAGTCGCTGCCTTCCTTCACCAGACCCATGGCGATGCCGGCCACCGGTGCCTTCAGCGGCACGCCCGCGTCCATCATGGCCAGCGAGGAACCGCACACGGAAGCCATCGACGAGGAACCGTTGGACTCGGTGATTTCCGAGACCACGCGCACCACGTACGGGAACTCCTCGATGCTCGGCTTGACCGCCTGCACGCCGCGCTTGGCAAGGCGGCCGTGGCCGATCTCGCGACGCTTCGGTGCTCCAAAGCGACCGGCTTCACCCACCGAGAACGGCGGGAAGTTGTAGTGGAACAGGAACGGATCCTTCGACTCGCCTTCCGGCGCGTCGATGATCTGCGCGTCGCGGGTGGTGCCCAGCGTGGCCACGACCAGCGCCTGCGTCTCGCCGCGGGTGAACAGCGCCGAGCCGTGCGTGCGGGGCAACACGCCTACGCGCACCGAGATCGGACGCACGTCGTCGAGGTTGCGGCCGTCGATGCGCACCTTGGTCTTCAGCACGCTGTCGCGCATGGTGCGGTATTCGAGCTCGGCAAACTCCTTGCCCAACTCGGCGGAGGTCCAGCCGTGCTGCTCGGCCTGCGCCTTGAGCGACTCCATCACGTCGGCCTTGATCGCCGAGATGGCGTCGCGACGCTGCAGCTTGTCGCGCACCTGGAAAGCCTGCTCCAGCTTGTCGCCCACGGCGCCCTTGAGGGCGGCGACCAGCGACTCGTTGCGGGCCGGCGCCTGCCAGTTCCACGAGGGCTTGGCGGCTTCGGCGGCCAGCTCGGCGATGGCGTTGATCGCCACCTGCATCTGCTGGTGGCCGAACATCACCGCGCCGAGCATCACGTCTTCGGACAGCAGCTTGGCCTCGGACTCCACCATCAGCACGGCGCCGGAGGTACCGGCCACGACGAGGTCGAGGTCGGAGGTCTTCAGCTCGGTGTGCGTCGGGTTCAGCACGTACTTGCCGTTGGCGTAACCCACGCGGGCGGCGCCGATCGGACCCTGGAACGGGATGCCGGCCAGCGACAGAGCGGCCGAGGCACCGAGCATGGCCGGGATGTCACCATCGATCTCGGGATTGAGCGAGACGACCTGGGCGATCACCTGCACTTCGTTCTTGAAGTCTTCCGGGAACAGCGGACGCACCGGACGATCGATCAGGCGCGAGGTCAGCGTTTCCTTCTCGGTCGGACGACCTTCACGCTTGAAGAAGCCGCCGGGAATGCGACCGGCCGAGTAGAACTTTTCCACGTAGTCGACGGTGAGCGGGAAGAAATCCTGCCCCTCGCGCGGCTTGGCCGCGGCCACTGCAGTGACCAGCACCACCGTGCCGCCCATGCTGACCATGACTGCACCGGATGCCTGCCGGGCGATTTCGCCCGTCTCCAGTGTGACTTCGTGATTACCGTACTGGAATGACTTGGTTACTTTCGCCACGTGATATGTGTCCTTGTCGGATTAGCGGCGCAGGCCGAGGCGCTCGATCAGGCTCTGATAACGGGCCAGGTCGCGATCCTTCAGGTAGGCGAGCAGGCTCTTGCGGCGGTTGACCAGCTGCAGCAGACCACGACGCGAGTGGTGATCCTGCTTGTGGGTCTTGAAGTGGCCGGTGAGGTGGTCGATGCGGGCGGAAAGCAGGGCAACCTGCACTTCCGGCGAACCGGTGTCGTTCGGCACGCGGCCGAAATCAGCAATGATCTTGCCGGTCTGTTCTGCGGTGAGGGACATGAGTATCTCTTCCTTAAAAGCGAATGCGAAGCTTGCGCAACGTCACCGCGCGATGACGTTGCGCAAGCTTCGACTGGTTGAATGAAACGGGTAAATCAAGCTCCTTATTGTAGCGACGGGAGCCGCGCCACAACAAGACCGTCATCCCGGCGTCACCTGGATGCCCGCGGCGGGCTCACGCGCCTGGTCCGGCGGCGGCAGGTTGAAACCCCGCACCACGCGCAACTGGGCCTGTGCATCGCGCTCCCCCAAGGCCAGCAGGGCGCCATCGGCGGCAAACACCGCACATGGTCCGACGGGCGTCTGCGCGGATTCGACCGCCACGCGCCGCCCCTGCGCCACGGCCTGGCTCTGGGTCGGATCCAGATGCACGGCAGGCAGATGGGCCAGGCCCTCGGCGACCGGGCGCATCAACGTCAGCAATGCTTGATCCCCTTCCGCCGCAGCCGCCTCGACCTGGGCCAAGGTGACCATGGCCGGATCGCGGAACGGCTCCACCCACAGGCGCCGCAGCGACACCAGGTGCGCGCCGCAACCCAGGGCTTCGCCCAGATCCACCGCCAGGCTGCGGATGTAGGTGCCCGAACCGCACTCGACTTCCAGCTGCAACTCGTCGCCCACCCGCCCGATGAGCTCGAGCCGGTGAATCTCCACTTCGCGGGCGGGCACCTCGACCGCCTCGCCGCGACGGGCTTTCAGATACAGCGGCTCGCCGCCCTGCTTGATCGCCGAATAGGCCGGCGGCACCTGCCGGATGCGCCCACGCAGCGGGGCCAGCGCGGCCTCGATGCGTGCCGCGTCCAGCGCCGGCACGGCCCGCCGAGTCACTACCTCGCCTTCCCGGTCGCCGGTGGTCGTGGTGACACCCAGCTGGCAGGTGGCCGCGTAGGCTTTGCGTGAGCCCAGCAGGTGGCCGGCCAGCTTCGTCGCCTCGCCGAAGCACAGTGGCAGCAACCCCGTGGCCAACGGATCGAGCGCGCCGGTATGTCCGCCCTTGGCGGCCCGGAACAGCCGGCGCACCGCCTGCAGGGCTTGGTTGGAGCTAAGGCCCAGCGGCTTGTCGAGCAGGACCAGCCCGTGCAGGTTCCGGAAAACGATACGCCCCATCAGTCCTCAGCGGGCTCGTCTTGATCGGTCGGGTCGATGGCGGCTGCGGGCGGTGGATCCTGGCGCAGCAGGGTCTCGATGCGCTCACCCTTGTCCACCGAATCGTCGTACTTGAAACGCAGCTCGGGCACCCGGCGCAGCCGCATGCCGCGGGCGAGCGAACGGCGGAATTCGCCGGTGAGATCCTTCAGCGCCTTCAGCGCCGTCGGCGCCTGATCGGCCTGCAGCGCGGTGATCCACACCGTCGCCCAGTCCATGTCGCGGGTGATTTCCACATCGGACACGCTCACCGACGGCAGCGCGTGATCGCGCACCGCGGCGTGCACCAGCAATCCGAGCTCGCGGCGCAGCTCGGCGCCAACACGGTCGGTACGTTTGAAATCGCGTGAGGGCATGAGGCCTCCTTGGAATCGCCTTGCCGGCGAAGGACGCGCGCATGACGGCCACGTCGAAGCAAACCAGAAACAAGAAGCCCGGACAGAGACTGCCCGGGCTCCGGAGCGGGCGACGGAGGGTCGCCCGAAGGCGAACCGCACCGGCGCGCCGTTACAGCGTGCGGGCCACCTCGATGCGCTCGAAGCACTCGATCTGGTCACCGACCTTGACGTCGTTGTACTGCTTCACGGCGATACCGCACTCCATGCCGTTGCGCACTTCGTCGACCAGATCCTTGAAGCGCCGCAGCGACTCCAGCTCGCCCTCGAACACCACCGTGTTGTCGCGCAGCACGCGGATCGGCTTGGAGCGCTTGACCGAGCCCTCGGTGACCATGCAGCCGGCCACCGCGCCGAACTTGGAGCTGCGGAACACCTCGCGCACCTGCGCCAGACCGATGATCTCCTCGCGCACTTCCATGCCCAGCAGACCGGACGCGGCCTGCTTCACCTGGTCGATCACGTCGTAGATGATCGAGAAGTAGCGCACGTCCAGGCCGGAGGTGTCGATCACCTTGCGCGCCGAGGCGTCGGCACGCACGTTGAAGCCGATGATCAGCGCCTTGGAGGCCGCAGCCAGCGTGGCGTCGGACTCGGTGATGCCGCCGACGCCGGCCGAAATCACGTTGACCTTCACATTCTCGTTGCCGATCTGGCTCAGCGACTCGCGCAACGCCTGCACCGAGCCCTGCACGTCGGCCTTGACCAGGATGTTGAGCGTTTGCACGTCGCCCTGGCCCATCTGCGCCATGATGTCCTCGAGGCGGTTGGCCTTGGAGACCATGCGGGTGTCGCGGCGCTTCTGCGCACGCTCCGCGGCCACCTCACGCGCCAGGCGCTCGTCGGCCACCACCACGAAATCGTCACCCGACTCCGGCACACCGGACAGACCCAGCACCTGCACCGGAATCGACGGGCCGGCTTCCTGCACGGTCTTGCCGGTCTCGTCGACCAGCGCGCGCATGCGGCCGAATTCCACGCCGCAGACCACGAAGTCGCCGCGCTTGAGCGTGCCTTGCTGCACCAGCACCGTCGCCACCGGACCGCGACCGCGATCCAGGCTGGACTCGATCACCACGCCGGAAGCCGCGCCGTCCTTCACGGCCTTCAGCTCCATCACCTCGGCCTGCACCGAGATCGCATCGAGCAGGTCGTCGATGCCCATGCCGGTCTTGGCCGACACCGGCACGAACGGCGTGTCGCCACCCCACTCTTCCGGGATCACTTCCAGATTGCCCAGGCCCTGCTTGACGTGGTCCGGGTTGGCGTCGGACTTGTCCATCTTGTTGACCGCCACGATCAGCGGCACCTTGGCGGCGCGCGCATGCTCCACGGCTTCCTTGGTCTGCGGCATGACGCCGTCGTCCGCCGCCACCACCAGCACCACGATGTCGGTCGACTGCGCGCCGCGGGCGCGCATCGACGTGAACGCGGCATGGCCCGGGGTATCGAGGAAGGTGATCACGCCCTTGGGCGTTTCCACGTGGTACGCACCGATGTGCTGGGTAATGCCACCGGCCTCGCCCGACGCGACCTTGGTGCGGCGGATGTAATCCAGCAGCGAGGTCTTGCCGTGGTCGACGTGGCCCATGATGGTGACCACCGGCGGACGCGTGCTCTTCTCGCCTTCCAGTTCGGCATTCTGGGTGTGCGCCGCCAGCGCCGCCTCGGCGTCGTTCTGGCTCTCGGCCACCGGGGTGTGGCCCAGTTCCTCGACCACCAGCACCGCGGTGTCGTGGTCGATGGTCTGGTTGATCGTGGCCATCACGCCCATCTTGAAGAGCGCCTTGACCACCTCCGAACCCTTGACCGCCATCTTCTGCGCCAGGTCGGCGACGACGTTGGCGTCGCCGACCACCACCTCGCGCACCACCGCGGCGGTGGGACGGGTGAAGCCGTGCGGGCCGCCGGACGAGGCGGCGGAAGCGCCGCCACGCACCGCGTCACGACCACCGCGCCCGGGCTTGCCACGCTTGCTGGAGCGACGGGCACGATCGGCATCGGACAGATGCAGCTCGCCGCCCGCGAAACGCTTGCCACCCGGCGCATCGTCGCGATCACGACCATGCTTGGCCTTGGCGTTGCGGCTGCCCGCATCGCCGCTGGCCGGCGCCGCGGCAGGAGCCGGGGCCGGCGCGGGCGCCGGAGCGGCGGCCACCACGACCTTCTTCTCGCGGCGACGTGGCTCATGGATGCGCGGCACGATCATGCCGAATGCGCTGTGATCGGTGCTGCCGCCGATGGACGGAGCGACCTGCGCCGGCTCCTGGGCCGGCGCGGGCTCATCCGTGCCCTGGCTGACCGGCGCCTCGGCGGCAGCCGGCGCTTCAACCTCGGCGGCCTGCGCGGCGGCAGCCTCGGCCGCACGCTTCGCCTCGTCGGCGGCATGCTGTTCCTCGGCGGCGCGCTGGCGCGCCTCTTCCTCGCGACGACGTTCCGCCTCGAGGCGCTCGCGCTCCTCGTGCTCGCGCTGCTGCTGCGACTCGGCGAGCTTGCGCACGGCCTCCTCGCGCTCGCTGTCGACACCGGCCTCTTCGGCGATGACGCTGCGCTTCACATAGGTTCGCTTGGCGCGCACCTCGACGTTCACCGTCTTGGCACTGGACGGCGCACCGCGCCCGCCGGGCGTAGCGACCTTGAGCTCGCTGACCTTGCGGCGCTTGAGCGTGATCTGGCGCGGCGCGGAGTCATCGACTTCCGGCGCAGCCTCGTTCTTGCCGTGGGTGCGACGCAGAAAGCCCAGCAGCTTCACCTTTTCGGTGCTGCTGATGACCTGCTCCGGGTCGGAGAATTTCATGCCTGCCTCGCCAAGCTGTCCGAGCAGCTTGT
This sequence comes from Dyella sp., assembly GCF_051962475.1. GTDB lineage: Bacteria > Pseudomonadota > Gammaproteobacteria > Xanthomonadales > Rhodanobacteraceae > Dyella_A. Next base: position 46,654 of record NZ_JBQCCF010000031.1, on the reverse strand, counting down.
CCACCGGCATGCCAAGTACCTTGGCGAGTTGTTTGATCGTGACATCCGACATCGTGTTCTTTCTCCGCCGTTCCCGCGCCTATCGTCCGTGCGGCCTCGCCTGCACGTCCACCTCCATCCCTGGTGGAGAGCTTGAAGCTCTCCCCGGCGCGCCCTTCCGAAGGCGCGTCCGCTCGCGGTTAGCCGCCTTTCTCCAGTCGCGCGATCATCGGCGCACGTGCAGCCATGATCAGCGCGGCAGCGCGCTCTTCATCCATGCCTTCGATATCGATCAGGTCGTCGACCGCGAGGTCGGCCAGATCGTCCACCGTGCTGATTTCGCGGGCCGCCAGCGCATACGCGGTGGCCTCGTCCATGCCTTCGATCGCCAGCAGCTCCTCGGAGGGCTGGTGCTCGTCGATACCCTCTTCCACCGCCAGCGCCTCGGTAAGCAGCGCATCGCGGGCACGGGCGCGCAGTTCCTCGACGATGTCCTCGTCGAAGCCCTCCACCGCCAGCAGCTCGGCGCTGGGCACGTAGGCGATTTCCTCGACGCTGGAGAAGCCTTCCTGCACGAGGATGTTGGCGATTTCCTCGTCCACCTCGAGCTTGTCCATGAACAGCGCCAGCGCCGCCTTCTGCTCGGCCTCGCTCTTGGCGGTGACCTGGTCCTGCGTCATCACGTTGAGCTGCCAGCCGGTGAGCTTGCTGGCCAAGCGCACGTTCTGGCCACCGCGGCCGATCGCCTGGGACAGCTTGTCCTCGGCCACCGCGATGTCCATCGAGTGCTTTTCCTCGTCCATGATGATCGACTGCACTTCGGCCGGCGCCATCGCGTTGATGACGAACTGCGCCTGGTTCTCGTGCCACAGGATGATGTCCACGCGCTCGCCGTTGAGCTCGTTGGACACCGCCTGCACGCGCGAGCCGCGCATGCCGATGCACGCGCCGATCGGATCGGTGCGGGTGTCGTGGGCGAGCACGGCGATCTTGGCGCGATCGCCCGGATCGCGGGCGCAGCCCTTGATCTCGACCAGGCCCTGGCCGACTTCCGGCACCTCAAGCTTGAACAGCTCGATCATGAACTCCGGCGCGGCACGCGATACGAACAACTGCGGCCCACGCACCTCGGACTTCACCTCGTACAGGTAACCGCGCACGCGGTCGCCTACGCGGTGCGACTCGCGCGGAATCGTCTTGTCGCGCGGGATGAAGGCCTCGGCGTTACTGCCCAGGTCCAGATAGATGTTGCCGCGCTCGACGCGCTTGACGATGCCCACCACCAGCTCGCCCACGCGGTCGCGGAACGCATCGACCACCTGCTGGCGCTCGGCTTCGCGCACGCGCTGCACGATCACTTGCTTGGCCGCCTGCGCCGCGATGCGGCCGAACTCGGCGTTCTCGATCTGCTGCTCGACGAACTCGCCGACCTGCGCATCTTCACGCTCGTCCAGGGCATCCATCAGGCGCACCTGGAAATACGGCGACTCCATCTCGCCATCGTCGGCGATGATTTCCCAGCGACGGAAGGTCTCGTACTCGCCGGAGTGGCGATCGATCTCCACGCGGATATCCGGATCCTCGTCCGGGTAGCGCTTCTTGGCGGCCGAAGCCAGCGCGGCCTCCATGGCCTCGAAAATGACCTCGCGCGGCACGCCCTTCTCATTGGCAACCGCGTCGACCACCAGCAACAGTTCTTTGCTCATTGCAACCACTCCGTAGGTCGCCGGAAACCGGCGCCGCTCGCTAGGGATATGTCTCAGTTGGCCTTGGGGGCCGGCTTCTTGCCACCCTTCTTGGGCTGCGGCACGTAACCGAGCGCCACCCAGTCCGGCACCACACGTGCGCTGTCCACGTCCGCATGGTCGAATTCGAATGTCTTGCCTTCCGCTTCCAGCACGATCCGCTCGCCCTGCACCTGCGCCAGCTTGCCGCGCAGACGGCGACGCCCTTCGATCGGCGCCTTGAGCAGGATCTTCACCTCCTGCCCGAGCACGCGCCCGAACTGCTCGGCGGTGAACAACGGACGGTCGATGCCCGGAGACGACACTTCCAGCACGTAATGGCCAGGAACCGGATCTTCCACGTCGAGCAGCGCCGACAGCTCGCGGCTGGCCGCCTCGCAATCGTCGATACCCACTTCGCGCCCGCCCGACCGGTCAAGCACGTCGAGATAAACGCGAAGGGTACTCTGCCCCTGCGACGGGGAGAACTCCACGCCCAGGCATTCCAGCTGCAGATCGGCCAGAACTTCGCTGAAACGTTGTGCCAGTGCCAGGGTATCCATATCGGTACCGATCGTTTTTCCAGTCGCCAGAAACAAAAAAAGGGCTCGAAGCGGCCCATTCCCTTACCACGCCGATGTGCCGGCTCATCCAGCCTTTCCGGGCCTGCGGCCGGGGCATATTTGCCCCTGGGCCGTTCGGCGACGCTTCCTTGCGCCCAACAAAAAAGCCTCACAAGGAGGCTTTCTTGTTCTAAGAAAGATCTGGTAGCGGGGGCAGGATTCGAACCTGCGACCTTCGGGTTATGAGCCCGACGAGCTGCCAGACTGCTCCACCCCGCATCAGAGTCCGAAGACTATAGCGACATGGCCGGTTTCTTGCAAGCCTTGCCGCGATCTTTTTGCTTCCGATCGGCTCTCAACCGGCAAACGCGCTGCGGCACCAGGCGATCAGCGGGCCCCAGTAAAGGCCCAGGGCGAGCAGGCCCAGTGCGTTGAGCGACAGCACCATGCGCACCGAGCCGTCCGACTGCAGGCGCAGCTCGGAGCCCTCGGCTGGCTTGTCGAAGTACATCACCTTGACCACGCGCAGGTAGTAGTACAGACCGACGATGGCGAATACCGCGCCGACGATCGCCAGCCACATCATGCCGGCGTGGATCGCCGCCTGCAGCACCAGCAGCTTGGCGAAGAAGCCGAACATCGGCGGCACGCCGGCCAAAGAGACCATCACCAGCAGCATCAGGAAGGCCAGCCAGGGCGAGCGCTGGTTGAGACCGCGCAGATCGTCAATTTCCTCGCACTCGAACCCGGCCCGGGCCAGCGCCAGGATCACGCCGAACGACGCGGTACTCATCAGCGCATAGCTGATGGCATAGAACATGGCCGCCGAATAACCCTCCGGGCCGGCCGCCGCAAGACCCAGCAACAGGTAACCCATGTGCGAGATGGTCGAATAGGCCAGCATGCGCTTGAGGTTGGTCTGCACGATCGCGACCAGGTTGCCGATCGCCAGCGACAGCACGGCGAGGACGGCCAGCATCAGCTGCCACTGGTGCGCCACATCCGCCATGCCGCCGGCCAGCAAGCGGTAGGCCATGCCGAAGGCGGCGAGCTTCGAGGCCGAAGCGATGAAGGTGGTAATCGGCGTCGGCGCGCCCTGGTAGACGTCCGGAATCCACATGTGGAACGGCGCCACGCCCAGCTTGAAGCTGATACCGACCACCATGAACACCAGTCCGAACAGCAGCAAGGTGGGCGCCTTGGTGTAGCCCATCACGTGCTGCAGTTGGGCCAGGTCCAGCGTGGCGTGGCCGCCCATGCCCGAGGCGCCGTACACCATCGACATGCCGTAAAGCAGCATGCCGGAGGCCAGCGCACCGAGCACGAAGTACTTCATCGCCGCCTCGGACGGCAGCGGCGCATCGCGATTGAGCGCCACCAGCGCATAGGACGACAGCGACAGCAGCTCCAGGCCCAGATAGACAGTCACCAGGCTGCCGGCCGACACCAGCAGCATCACGCCGATCACGGCGAAGATCATCAGCGTGTAGAACTCGCCAATGAACAGCTTGCGGTCGCGCAGGTAGGGCCGCGAGTACACGAACACCAGGATCGTGGTGAGCAACGCGAACACCTTGAGGATGGTCGCCACGCCATCGCGCAGGAACATGCCGTGGAAGGCGCTCAGCGGCACCGGCGGCGCCGCGCCGATCACCATGTACATGGCCACGGCGAGCACGGCGATCGCCAGCCAGTGCAGGACCGGGCGCTGTTCGGGCTTCATGAACGCGTCGAGCAGCAACAGCAGGCACGCGGCCGCTACCAGGTAGAACTCCGGGAGCAGGATCAGGATGTCATTCATTGTGGGCATGGTCGGTCCCGATCAGATCTTGTGAACGGCCAGCTGCTGGACCAGCTGCGCCACCGAGCTGTCCATCAGGTGGATCAGCGGCTGCGGCCAGATGCCCAGCGCCAGCACCGCGGCGGCGAAGGCGACCAGCACGAAGGTCTCGCGCCCGGTGATCTCCTTCATTTCCGCCACGTGCGGATTGGTGATGTCGCCCCACAGCACGCGCTTGACCATCCACAGCGTGTAGGCCGCGCCGATGATCAGGGTGAAGGCGGCGAACAGCGCGATCCACGGGTTGGCCGAGAAGCTGGCCAGCACCACCATGAACTCGCCGACGAAACCGCTGGTGCCCGGCAAACCGGAGTTGGCCATGGCGAACAGCACGTAGAAGAAGCCGAACCACGGCATCACGTTGATGACGCCGCCGTAGTCCTTGATCTGGCGGGTGTGCAGGCGGTCGTACAGCACGCCAATGCACGAGAACATCGCGCCGGAGACGAAGCCGTGCGAGATCATCTGCACCATCGCACCCTGCATGCCGAGCTTGGCCGCATCCAGGTTGCTGGCGTCGCGCACCAGCATGAAGGCGATGAAGATGCCCAGCGTCACGAAGCCCATGTGGGCCACCGACGAGTAGGCCACCAGCTTCTTCATGTCGTCCTGCACCAGGGCGACGTAACCGATGTAGACCACTGCGATCAGGCTCAGCACGATCACCAGCGGGGCGAAGTGTGCGGCGGCATCCGGCGTGATCGGCAGCGAGAAGCGCAGGAAGCCGTATCCGCCGATCTTCAGCATCACCGCCGCCAGCACCACCGAGCCGCCGGTCGGCGCTTCCACGTGGGCGTCGGGCAACCAGGTGTGCACCGGCACCATCGGCACCTTCACCGCGAACGCCAGCAGGAAAGCGAAGAACAGCCAGCTCTGCTCCTTCATGGTCAGCGGCAGTGCCGCCAGCGTGTGCAGGTCGAACGTACCGGCCTTGAGGTACAGGTAGATCAGGCCGACCAGCATGAAGATCGAGCCGAGGAAGGTGTAGATGAAGAACTTGATCGTGGCGTAGACGCGCCGCGGACCACCCCAGACACCGATGAGGATGAACATCGGGATCAGCATGGCCTCGAAGAACACGTAGAACAGCAGTGCGTCGGTGGCGCAGAACACGCCGATCATCAGGCCCTCGAGCACCAGCATGGCGGCCATGTACTGGTGCGGCTTGTCCTGGATCACCTCCCAAGCGCCCACGATCACCAGGATGCTGACGAAGGTGGTGAGCAGGATCAGCGCCACCGAGATGCCGTCCACGGCCAGGCCGTAGTGCACGCCGAGCGAGGCGATCCACAGGTGATCTTCACCCAGCTGCATCGCCGCATCGGCGGCGTTGTACTGGGGCAGCAGGAACAGGCTGACCACGAAGGTGAGCACGGCGACCAGCAGGGCGAGCCAGCGGGCCAGGCCGGGACGACCCGAGCCGGCCAGCAGCACCGGCACGGCACCGACAACAGGGAGCCAGATCAGCAGGCTGAGCAGGTGATTGAACATGGAGCTGGATTCCCTTTAGTGCCCGCCCAGCCAGAACCCGCCAAGCAGCAGGATGAGGCCGAGAATCATCGCGAAGGCGTAGTGGTAGAGGTAGCCGGACTGCAGGCGGCGGGCCCCGCCGGCGATCTTCTGCACCAAGCTGGCCGAGCCGTTCACCAGCGCGCCGTCGATCACCGCCGCGTCGCCGGCCTTCCAGAACAGGCGGCCGAGCTTCACGCCGCCGCGGGCGAAGATCGCGAAGTACACGTCGTCCACCCAGTACTTGCGGTCCAGCACGGTCCACAGCGGCTTGAGCGCGCCCTTGATCCGGCCGGCCAGCGCCGGGTTGAACAGGTAGATGTAGGTCTGGATGGCAAACGCGGCCAGCACCAGGAAGAACGGCCACTGGGTGAACCCGTGCAGGGCCATCGTCGCTGCGCCGTGGAACTCGCCGGCCAGCTCGCCCAGCACGTTGTTGGCCTCTTCCACATGGATCGCCTGGCCGAACCAGCCGCCGAACAGCATCGGGCCGATGGTGAAGAAGCCCACCAGCAGCGACGGGATCGCCAGCAACACCAGCGGTAGGGTCACCACCCAGGGCGACTCGTGCGGCGCGTGTTCCAGTTCGCCCGGCTTGTGCTCGTGGTGCGGATCGTCCGAGTGCACGTGGTGCGGATCGGCGTCGTGGTGCGCGGCATGGCCATGCCCGACCACCACGAAGCGCTCCTTGCCGTGGAAGGTGAGATACATCTGGCGGAACGTGTACAGCGCGGTGACGAAGGCACCGGCCATCACGCAGAAGTACGCGTAGCCCGCGCCCCAACGATGCGATTCGCCCACCGCCTCGATGATCGCGTCCTTCGAGTAGAAACCGGCGAAGAACGGCACGCCGCACAGCGCCAGCGAGCCGATCCACATGGTGATCCAGGTAATCGGCATGTATTTGCGCAGGCCGCCCATGTAGCGCATGTCCTGCTCGTGGTGCATGGCGATGATCACCGAGCCAGCGCCGAGGAACAGCAGCGCCTTGAAGAAGGCGTGGGTCATCAAGTGGAACACCGCACCCGAGTAGGCCGACACGCCCAGCGCCACGGTCATGTAGCCCAGCTGCGACAGTGTGGAGTACGCCACTACGCGCTTGATGTCGTTCTGCACGATGCCGATCAAGCCAGTGAACAGGGCGCCGGTGGCACCGATCACCATCACGAAGCTCAGCGCCGAGCTGGACAGCTCATACAGCGGCGACATGCGCGCCACCATGAAGATGCCGGCGGTCACCATCGTCGCCGCATGGATCAGCGCGGAGATCGGGGTCGGACCTTCCATCGAGTCGGGCAGCCACACGTGCAGCGGCACCTGGGCCGACTTGCCCATCGCACCGATGAACAACAGCACGCAGATCACCGTCGCGGCATCCCACGCATGGTTCTGGGTGATCTGCAGCGTCTTGCCCACCAGGCTCGGCGCGTTGGCGAACACCGTGGCGTAATCCATGGTGCCCAGGAAATACAGCACCGCGGCAATGCCCAGCAGGAAGCCGAAGTCGCCCACGCGGTTGACCAGGAACGCCTTGAGGTTGGCGAAGATCGCCGTCGGGCGCTTGTACCAGAAGCCGATCAGCAGGTACGACACCAGGCCCACTGCCTCCCAGCCGAAGAACAACTGCATGAAGTTGTTGCTCATCACGAGCATCAACATCGAAAAGGTGAACAGCGAGATGTAGCTGAAGAAGCGTTGGTAACCGGGATCCTCGGCCATGTAGCCGATCGTGTAGACGTGTACGAGCAGCGACACGAAGGTCACTACCACCATCATCATCGCGGTCAGACGGTCGACCAGGAAACCGACGCTGGCGCTGAACTTGCCGATCTCGAACCAGGTGTACAGGTTGTGGTTGTAGACCGGCGCGCCGCCCGCAGTGATCTGGTACAGCACGTAGAACGACAGGCCGCAGGCCACCAGCAGACCGAGGATCGTCACGCTGTGCGCGCCGGCCCGGCCGATGAACTTGCCGAAGAACCCCGCGAGCAGGCAGCCGACCAGCGGTGCCAGTGCGATGGTGAGCAGAATCGAAGTCGAAAGTTCCATCCGCTCAGCCCTTCATGCTGTCGATTTCGGCGACGTTGATCGTGCTGCGGTTGCGGAACAGCAGCACCAGGATCGCCAGGCCGATCGCGGATTCCGCCGCGGCCACGGTGAGAATGAAGAACACGAACACCTGACCGGAGACGTCGCCCAGGAAGCGCGAGAACGCCACGAAATTCATGTTCACCGCCAGCAGCATCAACTCGATCGCCATCAGCAGCACGATGACGTTCTTGCGGTTGATGAACAGGCCGGCCACGGAGATGCAGAACAGCACCGCGCCGAGCACGATGTAGTGCGAGAGCGTGAGCATCACTTGGTCTCCTCGGCGGACGGCTGGTCGTAGGACGTATCGGCGGCCATCTTGACGATGCGCACGCGATCGCTCGCCTTCACCGCCACCTGCTGGCTGGCGCTCTGGTAGCGCGCGCCGCCGCGATGACGCAGCGTCAGCGCCACCGCCGCCACGACGCCCACGGTCAGGATCAGCGCCGCGATCTCGAACGGCAGCAGGTAATCGGTATACAGGGCATGGCCCAGCCAAGCCGTGTTGGACAGGCCGGCGGCGGTGGCGGGATTCTCGCCCAGCACCGTGGCGTGCATCGCGCGCACGCCGATCAGGGCCAGCATCTCGCCGAGCATTACCAGCGCCACGATCAGGCCCACTGGCAGGAACTTGACGAAGCCCTCGCGCATCTTCTCCTGGTCGATGTCGAGCATCATCACCACGAACAGGAACAGCACCATCACCGCGCCGACGTAGACCACGATCAGCGCGATGGCCAGGAATTCGGCCTCGGCCAGCAGCCAGATACAGGCGGAACTGAAAAAGGTGAGCACCAGCGCGAGCACGGCATGCACCGAGTTGCGCAGGGTGATCACCGCCAGCGCCGAGGCGACCGTGACGGTCGCGAAGGCGTAGAAGCAGATGAGCTGGAACAACTGTGGATTGATCATGAGTGTCCCCTGCCCTCAGCGGTAAGCCGCGTCTTGCGCGCGGGCGGCGGCGATGTCGGCCTCGAAGCGATCACCGATGGCCAGCAGCTGCGGCTTGGTCACCACGTTCTCGCCACGCTGCTCGAAGTGGTACTCGTGAATCGAGGTCTCCACGATCGAATCGACCGGACAGCTCTCTTCACAGAAGCCGCAGAAGATGCACTTGAACAGGTCGATGTCGTAGCGCGTGGTGCGGCGCTGGCCGTCGCTGGCGCGCGGTGCCGAATCGATGGTGATCGCCAGAGCCGGGCACACCGCCTCGCACAGCTTGCACGCGATGCAGCGCTCCTCACCGTTCGGATAGCGGCGCAGCGCGTGCAGGCCGCGGAAGCGGTTCGACTTGGGGATGTGCTCCATCGGGTAGCGCATCGTGTACTTGGGCTTGAACATGTAGCGCATGGTCAGGCCCATGCCCTTGAGCAGCTCGATGAGCAGCAGGCTCTTGAAATAATGGGTAATGCGGGACATGGCTTTCTTCAGACCCCCGTGCCGATGGTGACCCAGCCGAAATATTTCATGCAGCCGGCAACGAGGACCCACACGATGGTGATGGGAATGAACACCTTCCAGCCCAGCCGCATGATCTGGTCATAGCGGTAGCGCGGAAAGCTGGCGCGGAACCATAGGAACATGAAGGCAAAGAGGAAGGCCTTGATGAACAACCAGATGAAGCCGCCGTTCCAGATCCAATTGACCCAGGGCGACACGTCGGCGGTGATCACGCCCTGCAGCGGACTCAGCCAGCCGCCCATGAACAGAACCGAGGCGAGGAAACTCACCAGGATCATGTTGGCGTACTCGGCCAGGAAGAAGATCGCGAACGCCGAGCCGGAATACTCCACGTGGAAACCAGCCACGATCTCCGACTCGCCCTCGGCCACGTCGAACGGCGCGCGGTTGGTCTCGGCCACGCCGGAGATGAAGTAGATGACGAACACCGGCAGCAGCGGCCACATAAACCACTCGCCGATGCCCTTCGGGCCGGATTGCGCGTGCACGATGTCGGTCAGATTGAGCGAGCCGGCCAACACCAGCACGCAGACCAGGCACAGGCCCATCGCCAGTTCGTAGGAGATCACCTGCGCCGCCGAGCGCATGGCGCCGAGCAGCGCGTAGCGCGAGTTGGACGCCCAGCCGGCCAGGATGATGCCGTACACGCCCAGGGAGGTCATCGCCAGCAGGTACAGCAGGCCCGCGTTGACGTTGGCCAGCACCATCTTCTCGCCGAACGGGATCACCGACCACGCCGCCAACGCCGGCACCAGCGCCAGCATCGGCGCCAGGTAGTAAAGGAACTTGTTGGCGTTGGTCGGAAGGATCACTTCCTTGATCAGCAGCTTGACCACGTCGGCAAAGGCCTGCAGCAGGCCCAGCGGACCGATCTTGTTCGGCCCCATGCGCACGTGCATCCAGCCGATGACCTTGCGCTCCCAGTACACGAACATGGCCACCGCCAGGATCAGCGGCACCGCGATGCACAGGATGTAGATGACCGGCCAGATGAGCTGGTTGAGGATCTGATCGCCCATGGGCTTAAGCCTTGCTCAGGGTGAGGGATGCGCCGTAGGCCGGCAACGTCGCGGTGAGATCGTGCGCGGCCTCGATCCACACGGCGCCATCCGGCACCGTGCCATCGACCACCACCGGCAGCACGGCGTTGCCGACACGCGCCGAGGCGCCGTTGGCCACGCCCTGGCGGGCAGCCTCATCCGCATTCAGGCGCACCGCCGGCGCGCGGTTGAGCGGATGAGCGTTCAACGCCGTCGCACGGCGCAGTACGGCGTCGGTGCGGTAGATCGGCCAGTCGGCGAGGCGGCTCAGGCCAGCGGCCGGGGCGCGCGGGGCCAGACCGCCAGTCGCAGCGCCAGCGGCCCGCTCGGTCATGCCGGCACGCAGCCCGGCAAGGTCGTCGAACTCGAAACCGGCGAACTGCAGCAGCCCACCCAGGGCACGCAGCACCTTCCAACCGGAGCGGACCTGGCCCGGCGCCTTGGCGCCCGCCAGCTGCTGCTGGGCCATGCCATCGACATTGACCAGGGTGCCTTCCGATTCGGGCAGCAGCGCGATCGGCAGGATCACGTCGGCGACGTCGCGCAATGCCGGGCTGGCATAGGCTGCGAACGCCACCACGGTGTCGGCCGCCAGCAGCGCCTTGAGCGCCGCCTCGCCATCGGCGAAATCATGCGGCGGCTCGACGCCGTACAGCACATAGCCCTTGCGCGGCTTGGCCAGCATCGCCTGCGCATCGAGCCCGCCGTTGCCCGGCAGCACACCCGCGCGCACCAGACCCAACGCGTTGGCGCCCACCGGCAATTCGTTGAGTGCAGCCCCGGTTGCCTCGGCCAGGAAGCGGGCGATCGCGCGCAACCACGAAGCCTGCGGATGCGTCACCGCCAGTTCGCCCAGCACGATCACTGCGCTGCCGCCCTTGAGCGCGGCGAGCGCGTCGGCATCGCCCTGGTCCGAAGAGGCACCACCGATCGCCTCGGCAAGCGCCGCCGGCGCGTTGGAACCGGCCGCCACGGCGGCGTTCGCCAACGACAGCAGCGCATCGACCAAAGCGTGCGGCGCAACCACCGCTTCGCCGGCCAGCTTGTAGTTGAAGTCGAACGCGGCAGGGTTGACCGTATAGACCTTGGCGCCCTTCTTCACCGCCTGATGCAGGCGGTGGTTGAGCAGCGGCATCTCGTGGCGCAGGTTGGAACCGACCAGCAGCGCCGCACGCACCTTGGAAACCTCGGCCACCGGCATGCCGAACGTTGCGGCTGCGGCACCATCGGCGAAGTCGAGCTGGCGCAGGCGGTGGTCGACGTGGGCGCTGCCCAGGCCGCGCGCCAGGCGCACCAGCAGGTCACCTTCTTCGCTGGTACTGGCCGGGTGGACCAGCACGCCGAGCTCGCTGCCCGGCAACTGCTTCAGCGCCTCGGCGGCGAACGCCAGCGCGTCTTCCCAGGTGGTCGCCTGCCACTGGCCGTTGCGCTTCACTTCCGGCGCGCCGATGCGGTCGGCGGCATACAGGCCCTGGTGGCTGTAGCGGTCGCGGTCCGACAGCCAGCATTCGTTGATCGATTCGTTGTCGCGCGGCACCGTGCGCAGCACTTCGCCGCGGCGCGTGTGCAGCCACAGGTTGGAACCGAGCGCGTCGTGGTAGCCGATCGACGGCTTGGCGATCAGCTCCCACGGGCGCGCCTTGAACTGGAACGGCTTGTTGGTCAGCGCGCCGACCGGGCAGACATCGATGATGTTGCCCGACAGCTCGGTCTCCACCGTCTTGCCGATGTAGGTGCCGATCTGCAGGTTCTCGCCACGGTTCATGCCGCCGAGCTCGTAGGTACCGGCGATCTCGCTGGTGAAGCGCACGCAGCGGGTGCACTGGATGCAGCGGGTCATCTCGGTGGCCACCAGCGGCCCGATGTTCTCGTCGGCCACGGTGCGCTTGCGCTCGGTATAGCGCGACACGCTGCGGCCGTAGCCCAGGGCCACGTCCTGCAGTTCGCACTCGCCGCCCTGGTCGCAGATCGGGCAATCCAGCGGGTGGTTGATCAGAAGGAATTCCATCACGTCCTTCTGGAACTTCAGCGCCTTGTCCGAGCGCGTCATCACCTTCATGCCCTCGGCCACCGGGGTGGCACACGCCGGCTGCGGCTTGGGCATCAGCTTGCCGCCCATCTCCACGTCGACCAGGCACATGCGGCAGTTGGCGGCGATCGGGAGCTTGCGGTGGTAGCAGAAGCGCGGGATCGACACACCGATGGCGTCGGCCGCCTCGATGATCATTGCGCCCTTGCGGATCTGGGTGGGCTTGCCGTCGACCTCGATGTTCAGCAGGTCGAGAGCGGGGGGCACTGGCTGCGCGCTCATCAGGCGGCGACTCCCTGGTTTGCTGCGGCAAGCTGGTCGTCCGTCATGGAGCGGCCGTTGCGCACGAAATATTCGAACTCGTCCCAGAAGTGGTGCAGGAAGCCCTGCACCGGCCAGGCGGCCGCTTCGCCGAAGGCGCAGATGGTATGACCTTCGATCTGGCCGGCCACGGCCTTCAGGCGATGCAGGTCGTCCTCGGTGCCCTTGCCTTCCACGATGCGGCTGAGCACGCGGTACATCCAGCCGGTGCCCTCACGGCACGGCGTGCACTGGCCGCACGACTCTGCGTAGTAGAAGCGCGAGATACGATGGCAGGCCTTGACCATGCAGGTGGTCTCGTCCATCACGATCACCGCACCGGAGCCCAGGCCCGAGCCGGCCTTCTGCAGGCTGTCGTAGTCCATGGTGCACTCGGTGATCATCGCCGCCGGGAGCACCTTCATCGAGGAGCCACCCGGGATCACCGCCTTGAGCTTGTTGCCGTTGCGCACGCCGCCGGCCATCGCCAGCAGGTCGTTGAACGAGGTACCCAGACGGATCTCGAAATTGCCCGGGTTGTTGACGTGGCCGGAGACCGAGAACACTTTCGGCCCACCGTTGTTCGGCTTACCGAGATTCAAGAACCAGTCCGCGCCGTTGCGCAGGATCGCCGGCACCGAGGCGTAGCTCTCGGTGTTGTTGATGGTGGTGGGCTTGCCGTACAGGCCGAAGTTGGCCGGAAACGGCGGCTTGAAGCGCGGCTGGCCCTTCTTACCTTCCAGCGACTCCATCAGCGCGGTCTCTTCGCCGCAGATGTAGGCACCGGCGCCGAGCGCGGCGTAGATGTCCACGTCGATGCCGGTGCCGCCGATGTTCTTGCCCAGCAGACCGGCCGCGTACGCTTCGGCCAGCGCTTCCTCGAAGTGCTCGAACGGCTCGTGGTGGAACTCGCCACGCAGGTAGTTGTAGGCCACCGTGGAGCCGGTCGCGTAGCAGGCGATCGCCATGCCCTCGATCACCGCATGCGGGTTGAAGCGCAGGATGTCGCGATCCTTGGCGGTGCCCGGCTCGGACTCGTCCGAGTTGCAGAGGATGTACTTCTGCATGTCACCCTTGGGCATGAAGGACCACTTCAGGCCGGTCGGGAAGCCCGCGCCGCCGCGGCCGCGCAGGTTGGATTTCTTCACTTCCTCGACGATCGAGGCCGGGTCCGGCTTCTCGGCGAGGATCTTCTTCCACGCCTTGTAGCCGTCCATCTGGACGTAGCTGTCCATCGACCACGGCTTATCGAAATGCAGCGTGGTGTAGACAACCTGGTGTTCCTGCGGAGCGGGTCCGACTGCCATTACCGATGCCTCACTTGAGCCCGTCGAGGATCTGGTCGACCTTCTCGATCGTCAGAAACTCGTGATAGTGGCCGTTGACGGTCATCGCCGGCGCGCGCACGCACGCAGCGATGCATTCCTCTTCCTTCTTCAGGTAGACGCGCCCGTCCGGCGTGCTTTCGCCCAGCTTGATACCGAGCTTTTCCTCGCAGTGCCGCACCAGGTCCTCGGCGCCGTTGAGCCAGCACGAGATGTTGGTGCAGATTGCCACGTTGTTGCGGCCCACCGGCTTGGTCTCGAGCATCGAGTAGAAGCTCGCCACCTCGTAGGCCCACACGGCCGGCAGCTCGAGGTACTTCGCCACGGCGGTGATCAGCTCGTCGGTGAGGTAGCCGTGGTTCTGCTCCTGCGCGGCGAACAGCGCCTGGATCAGCGCCGAGCGCTTGCGGTCCGGCGGAAACTTCGCCACCCACGCATCGATGTGATGGCGGGTGTGGTCGTTGAGTACGACGAGCGGGTCGACGTTCCTGACCTGGTCGTAATGTCCGGTGGCTTTCATGGGAATCTTTTCCTCCGGCTCAGCGATCGACTTCGCCGAACACGAGGTCGTAGGTACCGATCATCGCCACCACGTCGGCCAGCATGTGGCCGCTCACGATGGGATCGATCGACGAAAGGTGCGCAAAGCCCGGCGCACGCAGATGCACGCGGAACGGCTTGTTCGCACCGTCGGAGACCAGGTAGCAGCCGAACTCGCCCTTGGGCGCCTCGACCGCGCAATAGGTCTCTCCAGCCGGCACGCCATAGCCTTCGGTGAACAGCTTGAAGTGATGGATGAGGGCTTCCATGTCCTCCTTCATCTCTTCGCGAGAGGGCGGCGCAACCTTGAAGTTCTTCAGCATCACCGGGCCCGGATTGGCACGCAGCCAGTCCACGCAATGCTTGATGATGCGATTGGACTGGCGCATCTCTTCCACGCGCACCAGGTAACGGTCGTAGCAGTCGCCGTTGACGCCGACCGGGATGTCGAAGTCCATCTGCGCGTACTTGGCGTACGGCTGCTTCTTGCGCAGGTCCCACGCCACACCCGAGCCGCGCAGCATCGCGCCGGTCATGCCCCACTGCTGGGCCAGCTCCGGGCTGATCACGCCGATGCCGACGGTGCGCTGCTTCCAGATGCGGTTGTTGGTGAGCAGCTCCTCGTACTCGTCGACCTTGGACGGGAAGTCCGCGGTGAACGCGTCGAGGAAGTCGAGCATGGAGCCTTCGCGCCAGCTGTTCAGGCGCTTGAGGTCGGCGCCCTTGTGCCAGGGCGACTCACGGTACTGCGGCATCTGCGCCGGCAGGTCGCGGTAGACGCCGCCGGGGCGGTAATAGGTGGCATGCATGCGCGCGCCGGAGACCGCCTCGTAGCAGTCCATCAGCTCTTCGCGCTCGCGGAACGCATACAGGAACACTGCCATCGCGCCGAGGTCGAGCGCGTTCGAGCCGATCCACATCAGGTGGTTCAGGATGCGGGTGATCTCGTCGAACATGGTGCGGATGTACTGCGCCCGCTCCGGCGCCTCGATGCCCAGCAGGGTCTCGATGGCGCGCACGTAGGCGTGCTCGTTGCACATCATCGACACGTAGTCGAGGCGGTCCATGTAGCCGATCGACTGGTTGAACGGCTTGGACTCGGCCAGCTTCTCGGTGCCACGATGCAGCAGGCCCACGTGCGGATCGGCGCGCACGATCGTCTCGCCGTCCATCTCCAGCACCAGGCGCAGCACGCCGTGCGCAGCGGGATGCTGCGGGCCGAAGTTCATCGTGTAGTTGCGGATTTCCTGGGCCATTCTCAGTTCTCCCGCCAGTGGTCGGCGGCCTCGGCCTTGGCCTGGATCAGGTCGGCGTCGTCGCGGATGGTGCGCGGCACCAGCACACGCGGCTCGATCGATACCGGTTCGTAGATCACACGTTTCTGTTCGGCGTCGTAGCGCACTTCGACGTTGCCGATCAGCGGGAAGTCCTTGCGGAACGGATGGCCGACGAAGCCGTAGTCGGTGAGGATGCGGCGCAGGTCCGGGTGCCCCTCGAACAGAATGCCGTACATGTCGAACGCCTCGCGCTCGAACCAGTTCACGCCCGCCCAGACGCCGGTGAGCGAGGGCACCACCGGCAACGTATCGTCCTCGGCGAACACGCGCAGGCGCAGGCGCAGGTTGTGTTCGATCGACAGCAGGTGGATCACCGCAGCAAAGCGACGCGGGTTGCGCTCCGGATGCGGCCGGCTGGCCCAGCTGAAGCGGCCGACCGCCTCGCCTTCCACACCGCGCGAGAAGCCTTCGCCGCCAGCCGTGTTGGTGTCCCACTCGGTCTGACCGTAGCCGAGGTAGTCGATGCCGCACAGGTCGATCAGCTCGCTGAAGCGGAACGAGGGCTCGTCGCGCAGCGCGGTGGCCACCGCCAGCAGGTCGGCGGCGCGGACCTCAGCGGTCACTTCGCGGCGCACGACGCTGATCGAGAGCATGTCGCCGAAACGGGCCGTGAGGCGTCCGGCGAGCGAGGTGTCTTGCGTATCAGTCATGGGGCAAGCGCCTTCAGGAACGCGCGATGGTGCTGGTGCGGCGGATCTTCTTCTGCAGTTGCAGAATGCCGTGGATCAGCGCCTCGGCCGTAGGCGGGCAGCCCGGCACGTAGATGTCCACCGGCACGATGCGATCGCAGCCGCGCACCACCGAGTAGGAGTAGTGGTAGTAGCCGCCGCCGTTGGCGCAGCTGCCCATCGAGATCACCCACTTCGGATCGGGCATCTGGTCGTAGACCTTGCGCAGCGCCGGAGCCATCTTGTTGACCAGGGTGCCGGCGACGATCATCACGTCGCTCTGGCGCGGGCTCGGGCGGAAGATCACGCCGTAGCGGTCCAGATCCAGACGCGCGGCGCCGGCGTGCATCATCTCCACTGCACAGCAGGCCAGACCGAAGGTCATCGGCCACATCGAGCCAGTGCGCGCCCAGTTCATCAGCGCGTCGACCGAGGTGGTGGCAAAGCCGCGCTGCACGATCGGGTTGTCGCCGGCCGGACGAAGAATGTCGTCGACCAGGTTCAGCGGCTGCGGGTTGTGCATCACCCGGTCGAGGGAAGACATCACTCCCATTCCAGTGCTCCCTTCTTCCAGACGTAGGCGAAGCCGATCACCAGCAGCAGCAGGAACAACGCCATCTCGATCAGCGCGGTGAGGCCGATCGACTGGAACACCACCGCCCACGGAAACAGGAAGGCGATTTCCAGATCGAAGATGATGAAGAGGATGGCCAGCAGGTAGTAGCGCACGTCGAAGCGCATGCGGGCGTCCTCGAACGCCTCAAAGCCGCACTCGTAGGGCGCAAGCTTTTCCGCTTCGGGCCGGCGCGGACCGGCGAGCAGACCGATGGCGAGCAGCACCAGGCCGAGGCCGGTGGCGACGCCGATGAACAGCAGGATGGGCCAGTATTCGGCGAGCACGATGCAACGTACCTCCGCGCCCGCGGGCGCATCAGTGACCGTGAGGAAGACGGTCCGGGAAGTGGCTTCAGCGAAAAGCGATGGCCGCAGAAGGCTCCATCACGATCACCCACGATCCATCGCAGGCGTCCAACCAGCCACGATCTGGTTCGGGGATCACGCTATTGTATCAGTGCCGGCAGGTGACACGACAAGTATTCGGGCGCGCAGATGACCGTGCATCGCCATGAAAAAGGCGTGCGCGCTTTTCGCCGGCGTCACATCGTGCTGGTCGGGCGGTCCGAGGCGGTCATGCCGGCGAGCAGGTTCTCGATGCGCTGGCGCGCCACCTCGCCGTCGCCCGATTCGTTGAAATGCACGCCGATGCCGGCGGGCCGGTTGCCCTGGGCGCCGACCGGGCTGATCCACACCACCTTGCCGGCCACCGACATGCGCTCGCTCTCGTCGATCAGGCTGATCAGCAGCACCACCTCGTCGCCCAGCGCGTAGCGCTGCGTGGTGGCCGCGAACAGGCCACCGTTCTTGAGGAACGGCATGTACGCGCTGTAGAGCGACGGAATGTCCTTGATCTTCAGCGAGATGATGCCCTGGCGGGCGACGACCGGATTCATGCCTGCTCCTGGCGGACCACTCCCACGCGGAATGGATGACGCATCGTAACGACCGCTGCCGCCGTGCGCAAAGCATGCAGCCACCCGTTCAGTGCGCCAGTTCGCACCAGCCCCAGTGGTCGAAGATCCACGGCGACGGCAGCCGCGCCTGCAGCTTGGCGAACCGCGGATCGCCCGCGTCGGATGCGGGCGCCGTCAACGCGTAGCCCTGCCCTGCCTGCACCCACGGCGCTCGTGACCACGGCCAGGCACCCGCCCCTGCGGTGTCGGCCACGGTGAGCGTGAGCCAGGGCCAGGTCAGACGCGGTGGCTGCCACGGCAGAAGTGACCGGGCGGTCGCCGGCTGCAGCGGAAGATAGCGCTCGGGCCGCTCGGCCAGCCGCGCCATGCGGCCGGCACTCAGAGCGAGCTGGCTGGCGTGACACGCCAGCGCCGCGCGCTTGCGCGACTGCATCGTTTCGTCGGCCGGCAGCACGAACGCATCGTCGCCATCAAGCGGCGGTCCGTGCACCTGATACAGCCAGACGTCGGGAGGCGCGCCGCGGCCCTGCATCGCCAATCGAAGCAAAACGTGGGCGGCGGAATGATCGGGGTGGCGGTCCTGCAGCGCCGGCATCGCCACCACCGTCGGCTCGAATGTGTCGAGCACTGCGCGAAGCGCGACCAACGATGCGGGAAGCTGCTGCTGCACGCGCCGGGTCAGTCCCTGATCGGCCCAGCCCAGCGCGGTGCACGCCTCGTCGGCCAAGCCGAGGCAGCGCATCGCCGCGCGGAATTCGTCGCGCCGGCGCGTCGCCCAGCGCAGGCGGTCGGCGCCGCGAATGAGTACGCGCCGCTCCAGCCAGCGTTGCGGCCACGGGTTGTTGTCGCCATCGCTCAACAGCAGCACGTGAGTCGTGCCGCCGGCAGCGAGCACATGCTGGATCAGCAGCCCGGCGGCCAGCGTTTCGTCGTCGGGGTGCGGCGCCACCACCAGCAGGCGCGTGCGGGCGGAAAGGGACTGCAGCATGGGCGCGGCGGGCTGGCGGGGCGGGCGCTCAGCGCCAGCGGGCCAGCAGCTCCAGCAGGGTCAGATCGCCGCGCAGCGGGCCACGCAGCGACTCGCGCGCACGATTGGCCGTGGCGTACCAGTCGGCCAGCTGAGCCGGCTCGAGCGAACTGGCCAGCGGCCCGGTGACGCCCGACAGCTTCGCCTTCGCCTCCTCGGCCACCGCCTGGGCGGCGAACCAGACACGCTGCGCCGGCTCGCTGTCCAGCCAGCGCCGCACCACGTCCATCGCCTCACCGCGGCCTGCGGCGAGCCCCGCCAGATCCTTGCGTACCTCGTGGCGGCGATCGAGCGCACCCTCCTGCACCCAGCGCTGGGCCAGCCCAGGATTGCCGCCAGCGGCGCCCAGTGCCGCCGCGGCATCAGGTACCCCCTGCGCCTGGAGCCACGCCAGCGCCTGGTCCGCGGCCGGTAGATGGAACTCGATGCGCTGGCAGCGGGAGCGAATGGTCTGCGGCAAGCGCCACGGCGCGTCGGCCACCAGCACCAGCATGGTCTGCGCCGCGGGTTCCTCCAGCGTCTTGAGCAAGGCGTTGGCAGCCGCCCCGTTGAGCGCATCGGCCGGATCGATGGTAGCGACCTGCCAGCCGCCGAACTGGCTGGACATGGCCAGCCGCGCCGAAAGTTCGCGGATCTGATCGATCACGATCTCGCTACGCTGCACGCCGTCCTTGCGCAAGCCATAGCTCAGCGTGACGCGGTCCGGATGGGTGCCTGCAACCTGCAACGCGCAGCTGCGGCAATGGCCACACGCCTCGCCGCCCACGGGCTCCAGACACAGCAGTCCTCGCACGAAGCGTTCGGCAAACGCGCGCTTGCCCAGGCCCTCCGGACCGCAAACCAGCAGCGCATGCGGCAGTGCGCCGCGCGCACGGCGCGCCTGCAGCCGCGCCCAGTGTTCGTCCTGCCAGGGCATGACGCTCATGCCGCACCCTCCAGCAGTGGCGCCAGCGCAGCGATCGCCGCCGCCAGCACCTGCGCCGGCGTGCCGCTGGCGTCGATCACCCGGAAGCGCTGCGGCTCGGCCTGCGCGCGTGCGCGGTAGACCGCGCGTACGCGCTCGAAAAATGCGTCCGCTTCTGCCTCGATGCGATCGACGTCGCCACGACCTGCGGCGCGCATGCGCCCATCGGCCACGGGCAGATCCAGCAGCAAGGTGAGATCCGGCGCGGTGCCCGCACAGGCCCAGGCCTCCAGCGCCGCGATGCGCTCCATCGGCTGGCCGCGGCCGCCGCCCTGGTAGGCATAACTGGCATCGGCGAAGCGGTCGCACAGCACCCACTGCCCGGCCGCCAGCGCCGGCGCGATGCGCTCGCGTACCAGCTGAGCGCGTGAGGCGAACATCAGCAGCAGCTCGCTCTCTGCGCTCATGCCGCGCATGGAGGGGTCCAGCAGAATCCGCCGCAGCGATTCGCCCAGCGGCGTGCCGCCGGGTTCGCGCGTCTGCAGCAGATCGAGGCCCTGCTCCGCCAGGTGATCGCGCAGGCCGGCCAGCAGGGTGCTCTTGCCCGCGCCTTCACCGCCTTCGAGACTGATGAACCGACCGCGCGTCATCACTGGCACCGCTTGAGCTGGTAGCAGGCGACGTTGTGGTTGTGCTCGGCCAGCGTGCTGGCGAACACGTGGGTGCCATCGCCGCGCGCTACGAAGTAGAGGTCCTTGCCGGGCGCCGGATGCAGCGCCGCCTCGATCGCCGGCTTGCCTGGCAGCGCGATCGGCGTGGGCGGCAGGCCCGCGCGGGTATACGTGTTGTAGGGCGTATCGGTGGTGAGGTCGCTGCGCCGGATGTTGCCCGCGTAGCTCGCCCCCATGCCGTAGATCACGCTGGGGTCGGTCTGCAGCAGCATGTGGTTCTCCAGCCGGCGCACGAACACGCCGGCGATCCGCTTGCGCTCGTCGGCGCGGCCGGTTTCCTTTTCCACGATGGAAGCGAGGATCAGCGCGTCGTAAGGCGTGGCCAGCGGCAGGTCGACATCGCGGCCGGGCCACAGCGCATCGAGTGTCTTGTGCATGGCCGCATAAGCGCGCTTGAGCACATCGACGTCGCTGTCGCCTTTCACGTAGGCATAGGTTTCCGGCAGAAAACGCCCTTCCGGCGCCTCGCCCGGCGCGCCGATCTTGCGCATCAGCGCGGCGTTGTCCAAACCGGTGGTGAGGTGCTGCAGCTTGCCGGCCTGGTCGAGCGCGGCGCGCAGCTCGGCGAAGGTCCAGCCGTCGACGATGGTGAAGTCGTGCTGCAGCACGCGGCCGCTGGCCATGGCCTCAAGCAGCGCGCGCGGCGTGATGCCTTGCGGCAACGCGTACTCACCCGCGTGCAGCTTGCCCGCTACCTGCATCCGCTCGGCCAGTGCGCGCCAGTACAGCGGCGAAGCGGCGCTGAAGCCCTGCTCGCGCAGCTGCGCCACGATCTGCTTGAAACCGCTGCCTTTGGCGATATCGATCGACTGGCCAGACGCGCGCACCTGCAGCGGCGTGCGGCTGAAGCGATCCAAGTCATGCCAGAGCCAGCCGGCGGCCCCCGCTGCGGCCAGCAGCAGCACCACGATCAGCATGCGCCAGCGCGCACCACCCCATATGCCATGACCACTCTTGCCCGCACGACTCATGCCTGCTCCAACGAAAAACCCAGGGGGCGCCAATGCTTCTGCAGCGCGCGCGTTACCGGACCGGGACGGAAGACCTTATCCCCGACGGCCTGAACTGGCAGGATGCCGCGGACGCTCGACGTGAGGAAGAGCTCGCTTGCCGCGAGCAGCTCATCCAGGCGCACGTCACACACCTGCGCGCCCGGTCGCGTCGCCAGCACTTCGGCCCGCGCCACGCCCGCCACGCCGCAGCGCTCGAGCGCGGGCGTGACCAGCGTCCCGTCGATCACCGCAAAGACGTTCGCCATGGTCGCGCACACCACGCGGCCGACTGCATCCAGCAACAGACCTTCGGTGATCTCCGGATCGTTCCATTCGGCGCGTGCCAGCACCTGTTCCAGCCGGTTGAGATGCTTGATGCCGGCCAGCCGGGGCTGATCGGCAAGACGCAGGTCGCAGATGCGCACCCGGATACCGTCCGAAGCCAGGCGAGGGTCCAGCGCAGGCATGGGATACGCCGTCACGACGCGGGTCGGCTGCACGTCGACGGGCGGCGCATAACCCCGCGCACCCTCGCCGCGGCTCAGCGTGATACGTACCACCGCCGCGGACATGCCGTCGGTCACGGCCTGCAGCTCGGCGGCCAGCGTCGCCGTATCCGGGGCCGGCAAGCCGAGGCGCGCACAGCCCTCGGTCAATCGCGCCATGTGCCGCGACCACAGCGGCGCCACCCCGGCGACTACCCGCACCGTCTCGAACAGACCGTCGCCGTAGAGCAGGCCGCGATCGCGCACCGACACCGTGGTGGCGGCCCGCCCGTTGACCCGCTCGCGGGCAACCATCACCCCGCCACACCGAGCGCCCGCAGCAGGCCGCGCGCCTTCGCCCGCGTCTCGTCGAGCTCGCTCGCGGCCACCGAATCGGCCACGATCCCCGCGCCGGCGCGCAGGCTGACTGTGCTGCCAACCTGGGTCAGCGTGCGGATGAGGATGTTGAGGTCCATGTCGCCATTGCGGTCGAGATAGCCGAGCGCTCCAGTGTAGGCACCGCGCGGCGAATCTTCGAGCGCGGCGATGATCTCCATGCAGCGCACCTTCGGGCAGCCGGTGATGGTGCCACCGGGAAAGGTCGCGGCGATCAGCTGCCCCGGCGTCACCTCCGGACGCAGCCGGCCGCGCACGTTCGACACGATGTGGTGCACGTGGGCATAGCTCTCCACCACCATCAGCTCGTCGACTTCCACCGAACCTGGCACGCAGACGCGGCCAAGATCGTTGCGCTCCAGGTCGATCAGCATCACGTGCTCGGCGCGCTCCTTCGGGTGCGCGCTGAGCTCGCGAATGCGCGCCAGTTCGTCGTCCCCGGCCAAACGGGGACGAGTACCGGCGATCGGCCGGGTTTGCGCGATGCCGCCGCGCGACTCCACCAGCCGCTCCGGCGAGGAGCTCACCACCGACCATCCGGGTTGCTGCAACAGTCCGGCAAACGGCGCGGGATTGGCGCGGCTCAACGCCTGGTAAAGCGCGGCCGGCACGGGCGCATTCGCATACCGGGCGCGCCAGCCGCGCGACAGATTCACCTGGAAGATGTCGCCCGCCAGCAGGTGCTGGTGGATGCGTTCCACGCCATCGAGAAACAGCGATGGCGCGTCCTCGTCGATCCGCTCGGGCAGCGGTGCCTGCGGCACGGCGCAGGGCTGAGTGAGATCGTGCTCGATACGATCCAGTTCGGCTTCATGTCCCGGCTCGGCGATCAGCGTCGTCTCGCCACGACGGTGATCGACGATCACCGCCGCAGGACAGCGCAGAGCCAGCGCAATCGGCAGCGGACCGGACTTGGCGAGCGCCAACCGCGGCTCGATCTCCCCCGCCAGCTCGTAGCTCAGGAACAGCAGCCAGCCACCGTGAAACGGCAGCTCGTCGTGCTCGTCGCGCGGCATGCGCAGCGACTGCCAGCGCGCATCGAGCGCATCGAGAAAACGGCCCGGCAGCGCTTGGCCAGCTCCGTCGCGCAGCTGCCCGTCCGGCTCCAGCCGCAGGCTGTCGTCAACTGCGACGAACAGGATGTCGTAGCGCGCCTGCGCGGTGTGATGCACCACGCTCTGCAGCAGGCCGCAATAGCGCTCGGGAAACGCAGCGGCCAGCGCAAGCAGGTCGCGCTGGCCGCTCAGGGTACGGCGATGGCAGGTCACTCGTGGGTTCAGACGCGACGGAAGACCAACGTGCCGTTGGTACCACCAAAGCCGAACGAGTTGGACATCGCCACCTCGAGCTTGGCCTGCTCGGCCTTGTTCGGCACCAGGTCCATGCCCAACGCGGCAACTTCGGGGTCGACTTCCTGCAGGTTCATGGTGGGCGGCATCACGCCGTCGCGCAGCGCCATGATCGAGAAGATCGCCTCCACGCCGCCGGCGGCACCGAGCAGGTGACCGGTCGCCGACTTGGTGGAGCTGACTGCGAACTGGCCCTTCTTGGTGGCGTGCTCGCCGAACACGTTGCGGATGGCCTTGGCCTCGCCCAGATCGCCCACCGGGGTGGAGGTGCCGTGCGCGTTGACGTACTGCACCTCTTCCGGCTTCAGGCCAGCGTCGTGCAGGGCGTTGCGCATGGCCAGCTCGGCGCCGTCGCCGCTGGGCGCGGTGATGTGGAACGCATCGCCGCTCATGCCGAAGCCGATGATCTCGGCCAGGATGTTGGCGCCGCGCGCCTTGGCGAATTCGTATTCCTCCAGCATCAGCATGCCCGCGCCGTTGGACAGCAGGAAGCCGTCACGACCGGTGTCCCACGGACGGCTGGCGTGCGTCGGATCGTCGTTGCGGGTGGACATTGCCTTGGCCGAGCAGAAACCGGCCATTGCGGTGGGCGTGGTGGCGAACTCGGCGCCGCCGGCCAGCATGGCATCGGCATCGCCGTACTGGATCAGGCGCATCGCCATGCCGATGTTGTGCGCCGCCGTGGTGCAGGCGGAGACCAGCGCGATGTTCGGCCCCTTCAGGCCGTGATAGATCGACAGGTTGCCGGCGACCATGTTGATGATCGAGCTGGGCACGTAGAACGGCGACACCTTGCGCGGGCCCTTCTCGGCCAGCTCGAGCGTGGTCGACTCGATCGTGTGCAGGCCGCCGATGCCAGCGCCAGCGGCGATGCCGATGCGCCCGGCGTTCTCATCGGTGACGACCAGCCCGGACTGGCGCAGCGCGTGCGTGCCGGCCACGATGCCGTAGTGGATGAACGGGTCCATCCGCTTGAAGTCCTTGCCGATCGCGCGCTGCTCGTCCGGCGGCACGTCGGTGCCTTCGAAATAGGCGGCGACCGGATCGAAGTTGCGCACTTCACCGGCGATGCGGGTGGCGTAGGCGCTGGCGTCGAACGCCGTCACCGGGCCGATGCCGCTGTTGCCTTCAAGGACATTCTTCCAGGCGGTGGCAATGTCGTTGCCGACCGGCGAGATGATGCCCATGCCGGTCACAACCACGCGTCGCTTGCTCATGCTCTTGTTCCTTCGTGATGCCGTCTTGTCGCCGATCGGGGCGCGCTTTGCCACCGGCAGGCTCGTCGCGATCCGGCGGATGCGGCATGCGCACACCATACGGGATCGGACGTTGCAGAATTCAGAAACGAAAACTGCGCCAATGTGGCGCAGCTTTCGCTATCGGATCCATGGAAGCGGGGCACGCATGCAGCGTCCACCGCTTCCCGACTCGATCAATCCTTGGAGTGGGCCTTGATGTAGTCGACGGCCTGCTGCACGGTGGTGATCTTCTCGGCTTCCTCGTCCGGGATCTCGGTCTCGAACTCTTCTTCCAGAGCCATCACCAGCTCGACCGTGTCCAGCGAATCTGCGCCCAGATCGTCCACGAACGAAGCGTTCGCCGTGACCTCATCTTCCTTCACGCCCAGCTGCTCGATGACGATTTTCTTGACGCGTTCTTCGATGGTGCTCATGTACCAAACCTCCCAAGGAGAAATTTTTATGCTGCGCCGGCGGGTTCCGGCATAAGCCTGCGGTCGCGTGCCCGGAGGGCGTCCACGTCCCGCTGACGGTGGAGCCACGCAGGCCTCGGGGCCGGCGCGAAGGGCGCATTGTCGCCTAAAACGGGTCCGCTGGCGACAACTGGCCCAATGAGGGGCGGCGCGGTGCGCCGCCGGCATCAGGGCATGTACATGCCGCCGTTGACGTGCAGTGTCTCGCCGGTGATGTAGGCCGCTGCCGGCGAGGCCAGGAAGCCTACCGCCTTGGCGATATCGCTCGCCTCGCCCAGATGGCCCAGCGCGATCTGGCCGAGCAGGCCGCTGCGCTGTTCTTCGCTGAGCGCGCGCGTCATGTCGGTGTCGATGAAACCCGGCGCCACCACGTTCACCGTGATGCCGCGGCTACCGATCTCGCGCGCCAGCGACTTGGAGAACGCGATGATGCCTGCCTTGGCGGCGGCGTAGTTGGCCTGCCCCGGGTTGCCGGTGACGCCGACCACCGAGGCGATCGAGATGATGCGACCCTTGCGCGCCTTCATCATGCCGCGCATCACCGCCTTGGACGTGCGGTAGACCGAAGTGAGATTGGTGTCCAGGATGGCCTGCCAATCTTCGTCCTTCATGCGCATCAGCAACTGGTCGCGGGTGATACCGGCGTTGTTGACCAGGATCGAGACAGCGCCGAATTCCTTGCCGATGGCCTCGATCAGCGCATCGACGGCAGCGCCGTCGGTCACGTCGAGTTTGCGACCGTGGCCACCGCGCGCGGCTAGCCGCTCGCCGATCGCCGATGCGCCGCTGTCGCTGGTCGCGGTGCCGATCACGGTGGCGCCCATCGCGGCCAGTTCGTCGGCAATCGCCGCGCCGATGCCGCGGCTCGCGCCGGTGATCAGGGCGATCTCACCCTTGAGTATGTCGTTCATGCGAATGTCCTTGCAGTTCGAATTCGGGAGGGATCAGACCCACTCGGCGCGGGCAGCCTCGAAGTCACCCGGCGTGCCCAGTGCGCGCGTATCGATCGACTTGTCGATCCGCTTGACCAGCCCGGCCAGCACCTTGCCGGGGCCGCACTCGGCAATGCGGGTGGCGCCGCCAGCGACCAGCGCCTGCACGCAGCCACTCCAGCGCACCGGCAGGTAGAGCTGGCTGACCAGCGCCTGGCGGATCGAGTCGACGCCGTCATGCACGCGCGCATCGACGTTCTGCACCACCGGAATCTTCGGCGTGTGCCAGGCATACGCAGTCATCGCCTCGGCCAGCCGGTTGGCGGCCTCGCGCATCAGCGGGGTGTGCGAGGGCACGCTCACCGGCAGCTTCACCGCCTTGCGCACGCCGCGCTCGGCCAGCAGCGCCAGCGCCTTGTCCACGGCGTCGGCATGGCCGCCGATCACCACCTGGCCCGGAGAATTGAAGTTGGCGGCCACCACCACGTGAACGCCGGAGGCGTCACGACAGGCCTCCTCGACCACGGCGTCCTCGGCACCCAGCACGGCCGCCATCGCACCGGAGCCTTCCGGCGCCGCTTCCTGCATGGCCTGCCCGCGAATACGCACGAGGTGCGCCGCATCGCGCAACGCGATCGCCTCGGCAGCGACCAGCGCGCTGTACTCGCCCAAACTGTGGCCCGCCAATTGCGCCGGCAAGGGGCCGCCCTGCGCGCGCCACACGCGCCATACCGCCACGCTGGCGGCCAGCAGTGCCGGCTGGGTGTATTCGGTGCGGTTGAGCTGCTGTTCCGGCCCCTGCTGGCTGAGCGCCCACAGGTCGACGCCCGCGCCGTCGGACGCCTCGTCGAACGTGGCCTTCACTTCCGGATGCAGCTCGGCCAGCTCGGCCAGCATGCCGACCGACTGGGAGCCCTGGCCCGGGAACACGAAGGCCAGCGAGGAGACAGGTGCAGTCATGAAGCAAAACCCGGTGGGAAAACCGCGATGGTGCCAGCAATCGCTGGCGTACGCAGCCGTATAGCGACGTTTCGTGCCGTAGAACGCAGATGCCGCCCCGAGGGGCGGCATCCATGGTGACGCATGTGGCCGGAGCGATCAGTAGCGCAGCAGCGCCGACGCCCAGGTGAAGCCGCCGCCGAAAGCCTCCAGCAGCAGGGTCTGGCCGCGCTGCACCTTGCCCGAGCGCACCGCGTAGTCCAGCGCCAGCGGCACCGAGCCCGAGGACGTGTTGGCGTGCTTGTCGACGGTGACCACTACCCGCTCCATCGACATCTTCAGCCGCTTGGCGGTGGCCTCGATGATGCGCAGGTTGGCCTGGTGCGGGATCAGCCAGTCGATGTCCGACTCCTGCATGCCGGCGGCCTGCAGCGTCTCGTCGACCAGCGAATCGAGCGTCTTCACCGCCACCTTGAACACTTCGCGGCCGGCCATGCGGATGCGCACGCCGTGGTTCGGCTCGTCGGTGAAGCCGACCGAGACGCCCACCGGGTTGTACAGCAGTTCCTTGTGCCCGCCATCGGCGTGCAGGCAGGTGGCGTAGATGCCCGGCTCGCTGGACGCTTCCAGCACCACCGCCCCGGCGCCGTCGCCGAACAGCACGCAGGTTTCGCGCTCGGTCCAGTCGACCATGCGGGTCAGCGTCTCGGCGCCTATCACCAGCACCTTCTTCGACTGCCCGCTCTTGATGAACTTGTCGGCGATGCCCAGCGCATACATGAAGCCCGAGCAGGCCGCGTTGACGTCGAACGCAGCGCAGCCGTTGGCGCCCAGGCGGTGCTGCACCAGGCACGCGGTGGACGGGAAGATGATGTCGGGCGTGGTCGTACCCAGCACGATCAGGTCTAGCTCGGAGGCCTTGACCCCCGCCGCTTCCAGCGCACGCTGCGCCGCCGTGACGGCCAGATCGCCGGTGGTCTCGCCATCGGCCACCACGTGGCGCTCGCGGATGCCGGTGCGCGTCTGGATCCATTCGTCACTGGTATCGACGATCTTTTCCAGATCGGCGTTGGTCAGGACGCGGTCGGGCAGCGCGCTGCCGGTGCCGGTGATGCGGGAAAAGATCGGGGTCATTCAACTATCCATTCGCACGGTCGTCCGGACGATCGCCGTGTCCACGCCGGGGTGGAAGGCGTACCGGAACCGACAAAGTACGTTCGCCTGTGCACAAAAGCAAAACGGCGCGTTGCCGCGCCGCTTGCCACCGGAATCCCGTGGGGGACCGATCAATCCTCTTCGACGGCCGCCACGGCGGTGTCGATGACCTTCTTGCCGCGGTAGTAACCGTCGGCGGTCACGTGATGGCGCAGATGCACCTCACCGCTGGTCGGGTCGGTCGACAGCTGCACGGTCTTCAGCTTGTCGTGCGAACGACGCATGCCGCGGGTGGACGGGGTCTTGCGGCTCTTGGCAACGGCCATGGCGGATCTCCAACGTAATCGCTTGTTTCGAGCGGGTTATTTCTTGAGTTCGCGCAACACCGCGAACGGGTTATCGGTACGTCCCTCGTCGGCACTGTCGTCCGTCGGCGGGCTTGTCACTTCTTCCGGCAAGACGCTGTCCGGATTGATCGGCACCAGCGGCAACGCCAACAACAGTTCGTCCTCGATGACATCGGCGAGCGCCAGCTTGCCGTCGTCGTCCACCAGCAGCGGCTCGCAGTCGGGCGACAGCCCGGACTCCTCGCGCTCCGACCGGATCAGGCCGAGCCGGCTATGCACCGCCACCGGCAGCACGAACGACTCCAGCGAGCGCTGACAGGTCACCGTCAACGGCGCTTCGGCGCGAACATCGAGATACGCCATGCCCAGCTCGTCGCGGCCAAACTCCAGCTCGAAGTCGACCTCCCCGTTGCTGCCTGCCAGCATCCCGCACAGGCGGGGCATCGAGGCTACAGGAAGCGTTCCAACGAAGGAACGCCGCGCCGAGACCATGCGCCAAGCGTCCACGGACTCTGGCAGTGTCACGGACATAATCGCGAAATTATGGGTTTGCGCCCGCGCCAAGTCAACAATGCAGCGGCCCGCGAGGCCGTGGCCAGCGCCAGGACGCCCCGGAAGCCGCGCTTTGCCTGTCTTGCCCCGCTTGCGGCAGACTGGCGGCCCGACGTTTTCAGGCGAATCGAAGCCTCGTGACTCCCCAGATGATGATAGCCGGCGGCGCGGTCCTGTTCGGGCTGCTGGTCGTGCTGGTCGCCGTGCTGCTCAACCAGCGCAAGCGCGAGTGGAAGCGCAACGCCAGCCTGCAGACCCTGCTGGACCTGGCCGACCGGCTCGAAGCCGACCTCAAGACCTGCCGCAGCGGCCTGCAGCAGGCGCACGCCGTGATGTCGGTCAACCCGGACGCGCCGCAGGCCAGCGAAAAGGACGCGCGCCAGGCGATCGATGCCGGCCTGCGCGCCCTGCTGCAGCAGCGCCTGTGGATCCGCGATTGTTCCGCCTGGGCCAGCCAGCAGGAGCTCGACGCCACCGCGCAGTCGATGCGCGACACGCGCAGCCGCCTCAAGCCCCTGCTGAGCGCGCTCAACCAGGCCCAGCACGACCTGGACAACGCCATGCGCGATCACATCCACCGCGGCCCCGGCGCATGACCGCGCCGGTCGTACTGGGCTCCACCTCGCGCTATCGGGCCGAACTGCTGCATCGTCTGCTGGAAGAGTTCACCCAGGTCGCACCGGGTGTCGATGAAGCGGCGCTGCCCGACGAAGCCCCTTCGGCACGAGCCCTGCGGCTGGCCGTCGCCAAGGCCGAGGCGGTGGCGCGAACCCATCCGCAGACGCTGGTGATCGGCTCGGACCAGGTCGCCGAACTGGGCGGCCAGGTGCTCGACAAGCCGGGCACCGCCGATCGCGCGCGCGAACAACTGCGTGCCAGCAGCGGGCGCACGGTGCATTTCCACACGGCGCTGTGCCTGCTCGACGCCCGCACGGGCGAGCGGCACACCCACGTCGACCTCACCCGCGCGGTGTTCCGCGAGCTCGGCGAGAGCGAAATCGACCGCTACGTAACGCGCGAGCAACCGCTGGACTGTGCCGGCAGCTTCAAATGCGAGGCACTGGGCATCAGTCTGTTCGAACGTATCGAGACCGCCGACCCCAGCGCGCTGATCGGTCTGCCGCTGATCGCCCTGGCGCGACTGCTGCGAGCCGCCGGACACGCGGTGCCCTGAGCAGGTTCGATCAGCGCGCCGTATCGGCCGCATGCGCGGCCCGCCAGAGCGGGCAGGCCTCGCGCTCGGCCGGCGAAGCCGGTGACGTGGAAGGCGCCACTGCCGGCACCTGCCCCCGATAGAACGCGAAGCGCTTGCGGCCGTCGTAGAGATCCAGCCGCCCCGCGGCTCGCGGCGCACCGATATGCCGGCACAGCGTGCCCTGCCAGGCCAGCCGCTCGCGTTCGCTCTGCGCGGTCTCCTCCGCCACCAGCAGCATCGGCTGGCCGGCATGCGCGGCGCGCAGGCCAGCCTCGTCGCGATGCCAGATCGCCAGCTGCGGCGCGCGACCATGCTTGATGTTCAACGGACTGTCGAGGCTGTAGACCGGCCGCGTGCCGCCGAGCGCGAAATCCAGTTCGGCGGCAAGCGCGAAGTTGTCCGCCACCACCGCCGTGTCTCCCGGATGCGCCATGTCCACCTGCAGCGCGGCCTCACGCCAGCCGACAAAGGCGTACGGGAATGCTTTCCATCCCGCCAGGCGCGTCGCCCCGCCCGGCGTCGCCGCCAGCGCGAGATAAGCCAGTCCCAGTGCCTGGCCCAGCACCGCCACGCCCAGCCCCAGCATCAAGCAGCGGCGAGCACCGCGCATCGCGC
The DNA here is from genome assembly GCF_051962475.1 of Dyella sp. Taxonomy (GTDB): domain Bacteria; phylum Pseudomonadota; class Gammaproteobacteria; order Xanthomonadales; family Rhodanobacteraceae; genus Dyella_A. The sequence continues at coordinate 15,386 of NZ_JBQCCF010000031.1, read as the reverse complement.
GGTCCGTCCACAGCAAGGCCGGCAGCACGGCGAGCAGGGGCAGATAGCCCGGCAGCGGCCAGTGCGCGCGAAAGCGCAGGTCATCGGCAAACAGGCCGAGCACGAAATAAAGCCCGAGAAAGCCCACCGCGACGAAGGCGATGACATCCCACGGCGCACCCGCACGACGGCGTCGCCATGCCTGCCACGCCGCCCACAGTAGCAAGGCGTACAGCACCGGCGTGCAGGCCAGCGCCTGCTCCAGCGGTTGCACCAGCGCACTGGTGTGGAACTGCCACGGGTTGCGGTCGACCAGCTGGAAGGCAAGCCCGGCACCGCGTTGCTGCCAGTTGGACACCAGCAGCGGGATCAGCCCCAGCGACGCCACTGCCAGCGCCAGCCACAGGCCGCCACGCCGCCACAGCGCGCGACCGCGCGGCGCGAATGCCAGGAAGCCCAGACCCACCAGCATCGGCATCGCCGCGCGGTAATGCGTGAGCCAGGCGAACCCGAGTGCGACGCCCAGGAGCAACCCATTACGTCGGCGGTCCGCCGCGGCCATCCGCTGCAGCGCCAGCACGGCGAGCATGATCGCCACCGTCAGCGGCACGTCCGGCAGCGCCAGCACGCCCAGCGTCCCGGCCAGCGGCAGCGCCAGGCACAGCAAGCCCGCCTGCCAACCCACGCGCACGTCGAACGCCTCGCGCGCAAACCGCATGACGATCCAGGGCAGCGTTGCCCCCAGCAGCAGGAACGGCCAGCGCATGCCGAGGAGCCCATGCCCCGCAATGGTTTCGCCGAGACGGATCAGCCACGCCGTGAGCGGCGGCAGATCGCTGTAGCCCCAGGCGAGGTGCCGGCTTTCCTGCCAGTAGAACGCCTCGTCGCTGAAGGGTGCGAGCGTGGCGGCGAGCACGATCTTGACCAGCAGCTGTGTGACGAAAGCCACCACGAAAGCGGCTCGCCAGCGCGCGACGGGCGCGACTACACTGGATCGATCACGCATGCATCGCGCTCCGGTGCGCCGCCAGGGAACTGCCTAACCACATGTCCGCCACTCCACTCCGCGATGATCCCTTGCTGCGCCGGCTCGATGCCGCATTGACCCAGGTCAACCAGGTACTGCTGGGCAAGCCGCGTCAGGTCAAGCTCGCCTTCGCCTGCCTGATCGCCGGCGGTCACCTGCTGCTCGAAGACGTGCCCGGGGTGGGCAAGACCACGCTGGCGCATGCGCTGGCCGCCACCTTCTCGCTCGACTTCCAGCGCGTGCAGTTCACCAGCGACCTGCTGCCGTCGGACATTATCGGGGTGAGCGTATACGAGCGCGAGACGGCGCAGTTTCGCTTCCATCCCGGCCCGATCTTCGCCGGCCTGCTGCTCGCCGACGAGATCAACCGCGCCACGCCGAAGACGCAGAGCGCGCTGCTCGAAGCGATGGCCGAAGGCCAGGTCACCGTGGACGGCCAGACGCACGCGCTGCCGGTGCCGTTCTACGTGGTGGCCACGCAGAACCCGCTCGACCTCAACGGCACCTTCGCCCTGCCCGACTCGCAGCTCGACCGCTTCATGCTGCGTATCTCGCTGGGCTATCCCGATGCCGGCGCCGAGCGCGCCCTGCTCACCGGCAGCGACCGCCGCGGCTTGCTGGCCCAGCTGCAGCCGCAACTCGACGGCGCCGGCCTGCTCGAACTGCAGCAGCGCGCGCAGGCCGTCGCCACCAGCCAGGCACTGCTCGACTATCTGCAGGCGCTGCTCGCGGCCAGCCGCCGGCACACCGAGATCCGCGTGGGGCTGTCGCCGCGGGCCGGCCTCTCGCTGCTGGCCGCGGCACGCAGCTGGGCGCTGCTCAGCGGTCGCAACCACGTGCTGCCGGAAGATCTGCAGGCGCTGTTCGTGCCGCTCGCCGGCCACCGACTGGTGCCCAGTCGCGGCAGCAGCGGCGATGCCCTGGCGCGCGAACTGCTCGCCGAGGTGGCAGTGGACTGATGCCCGCAACGCTGCAAGCCCTGCAGCGCTGGGCCGAACGACGCCTGCCGGCGCTGACCCGCTACCGTCGCCCCGAGCCGCTGCCGATCGAACTGCATCGTCGGCGCATTTACATCGTGCCGACCGGCTTCGGGCTGGGCTTTGGCGCGCTGCTGCTGGTGATGCTGGTCGGCTCGCTCAACTACACCAACAACGCCGCGCTGCTGCTCACCTGCCTGCTCGGCGCGGCAGCCATGAGTTCAATGTTGCTGGCTTTTCGCGTGCTCGACGGCGTGACTTTGGCGCATATCCGCGCCGGCCATGCGTCCGCCGGCCAGCCGGTCGACCTGCACCTGGTTTTTCGCGCGGCGCGCCCGCGCGAGTCGGTGCGGGTGGATATGGAAGACGCCACTCAGTCTTTCATCATCGAGACGCATGGCGAGGCCGAGGTGGCCTTCGCCATCGCCACCGAGTTCCGCGGCTGGCAAGCGCTGCCACGCCTGCGCGTGTGGAGCACCTGGCCACTGGGCATGTTTCGCGCCTGGAGCTGGCTGTATCCGGAGCAATCGGTACTGGTGTGGCCGCGGCCGGAAGCGCATGGCCCGGCCCCGCGGGCGCCAGACGAAGATCCGGCCCGCCGCCGGCTGCATCGCGGTGACGACCTTGCCGCCCTGCGTGACTACCGCGTGGGCGATCCGCAGCGCCACGTCGCCTGGAAAGCCAGCGCTCGTCACGAAGGCCTGCTGGTGAAGGATTTCGAGCAGCCGCAATCGCATGAAGAGTGGCGATTGGACTGGCGTGAGCTGGGCCATCTGGACAACGAGTCGCGTATCGCCCGGCTCGCGCGCTGGGTCGGCGAGGCTCACGCCCAGCGACGACGGTACAGCCTGTGGCTGCCCACGCAGGAGATCGCGCCGGGCAGCGGCGCCGACCACTACGCGCGCTGCATGAGCGCCCTGGCGCTGCTGCCGTGAGCTGGCTTGATCGCCTGCGCACGCGATCCGCAGCCGCGCCGCTGGGCCGGCGCGCCTTCGATTTCACCGTACTCGCCATCCTCGGCGTGCTGGTGCTGCACGCACCGCATCTGCCGTGGTGGCTCACGCTCGGCCTCGGCGGCGTGCTGGCGCTGCGCTGGTGGCAGCGTCGGCGCACGCCGGGCAAGGCACCGGCATGGCTCAAGCTGCCGCTGATCGCCTTGCTCACGCTGGCGATCGTGAGCACCTACGGCACGGTGTTCGGCCGCGCCCCCGGCTCGGCGCTGGCGGTGGGTCTGCTGGTGCTGAAGCTGCTGGAATGCGAGACACCCAGGGACGCGCGCGTCGGCATCGCGTTCGCCTGCTTCGCGTTGATGGCGGCCCTGCTGTTCGACCAGAGCCTGCTGGTCACCTTGGGCGTGGCGGTTGGCCTGCTGCCGGTGTTCGCCGCGCTGCGCGCGCTGGAACCGGGGCAACGGCCAGTGAGCCTGCCGCGCCAGTTGCTGCCCGGTCTGGTGCTGCTGGTCGCCTCGCTGCCGCTGACCCTGTTCGCCTTCGCGCTGGTGCCACGGCTGAGCTCGCCGCTGTGGGGCGCGCCGCAGAAGGAGGACGCGCGCACGGGCCTGAGCGACGAGATGTTGCCCGGCGCGATGACCGAGCTGCTGATCGACGACAGCCCGGCCATGCGCGTCGCCTTCGACGGCCCCCGACCGCCACGCACCTCGCTGTATTTCCGCGCCTACGTGATGTGGGACTACGACGGCGCCAGCTGGCACGCCGTGGACGTCGCCAACCGTCCGGCCGACCCGATCGAGCCGGCCGACCGCGTGGGTTACACGGTAACCTTGCTGCCCACCGGCCAGCGCGTGCTGCCCGCGCTCGACGTGCCGCTGCAGAGCGTTGACGGCGCCGAGCTGCGGCGCGAGCGGATGCTGATGCGCGCACAGCCGGTGAACGACACGCTCACCTACCACCTCACCTCGGCCCTGCACTATCGGCTGCAGCCCACGCTGGATCGCGGGCGACTGGCCGCGCTGCAGCTGCCGCGGGGCTTCAACCCCCGCACGCTGGCGCTGGGCCGGGAATGGCGCACGCGCTACGGCGACGACTCGGCTGCGATCGTGCGGGCGGCACTCGATATGTTCCACAACGGTGGCTTCAGCTACACGCTGGCGCCCGCGCCGCTGGGCCGCGACGCCATGGACGATTTCCTGTTCTCCACCCGCGAGGGCTACTGCGAGTACTACGCCTCGGCTTTCACCGTGCTGATGCGCGCGGCCGGCGTTCCGGCGCGCGTGGTCACCGGCTACCAGGGTGGCTTCTGGAACAAGCTCGGCAACTACCTGCTGGTGCGCCAATCCGACGCGCACGCCTGGAGCGAGGTATGGATCGCCGGGCGCGGCTGGGTGCGCGCGGATCCCACCGCCGCCGTGCGGCCGGAGCGGGTCAATCTGGGCGCCGCAGCCGCAGCCGACGGCGGCAGCCGGCCCTGGTACCAAGACGCCTGGCTGCAAGGGCTGCGCAACCGCTGGGACATCGTCAACCGCTGGTGGGACAAGGGCGTTATCGGTTTCGATGCGCTGCGCCAACGTGGCCTGCTCACGCCGTTCGGCGTACAGGAGACCGACACGCAGATGCTGACCCTGCTGCTGGTGCTGGGCAGCGTGCTGTTCGCCTCGATCGGACTGGCCTGGGCGATGGCGCGACGGGTGCGCATCGATCCGGCGTTGGCCGGGCTGCGGCGGCTGGAGCGCAAGCTCGGCAAGGCCGGCGTGGCGCGTCGACGCGGCGAAGGACCGCAGCACTATCTGCGCCGCGCCGCGCGCGCCCTGCCCGGCCAGCGCGAAGCGTTGCAGCAGTTGATGGAGCAGTACCTGCAGTTGCGTTACGGCGGCAGCGAACCGGCGCGTGAATCGCTGCGGGCCTTTCAACGCGCCGCGCGGGATTTTCACCCGTCGCGCGTGGTCCAATGACACTGACGCGATGGCGAGGCCATCGTCCTGAGCTGGAGAAACCCATGTCCGTCTACCGATCGATCACGCTGGCTTCGGCCGTCGCCTTGCTCGCCGCATGTGCCACGGTGCCCAAGCCGCTGGAAGGCACCTACACCGATATCTCCACCAGCAGTGCCCAGCAAGGCGGGGCCGGCGGTACCCGCGTCCGCTGGGGCGGCGAGATCATCAAGACCGAACCGGGCCCGCAGGAGACTTGTTTCTACCTGCTGTCGCGCCCGCTGGACGCGCAGGCGCGCCCGCGCTCCGCCCGCAGCGACGATGACCAGCAGCAGGGTCGCTTCGTGGCCTGTCGCGCCGGCTTCTACGATCCGGAGGTCTTCACCCGCGGCCGCGAACTGACTGTCACCGGCACGCTGCACGGCATCGTGTCGCAGAAGGTGGGCGACTTCGATTACGCCTACCCACGCGTGGAAGCCGACGTGGTTTACCTGTGGCCGCGCCGCCCTGCCGTGGTGAACTATCCTCCGGGCTTCTACGACCCGTTCTGGGGCCCGGGCTGGGGCCCGTGGGGGCCGGGCTACTGGGGCGACCCGTACTGGCGCCAGCCGCGCATCATCGTCGTGCCGCGGCCGGTTCCGCCTCCGCCGCCGAAGAAGTAAGCCAACCCGGCAACGAAAAACGCCGGCTTCACGCCGGCGTTTTTCTTGTGGGCCTGTCGCGCATCCCGTCAGCCCGGCGGCCAGGTCAGCTTGCGACCCGCCAGCAGGTGCACGTGCAAGTGATAGACGGTCTGCCCACCGTGGGTGTTGCAGTTGACGACGGTGCGGTAGCCGTTCTCCCCGAATCCCTCCTGCTTGGCGTAATTCGCGGCGGCCAGCAGTACCTTGCCGAGCAGGGCCGCGTCGTCGGGCGTGGCGTCATTGAGCGTGGCGATCGGCTTCTTCGGGATGAACAGCACGTGCACCGGCGCCTGCGGATTGAGGTCCCGGAAGGCGAGCACGTCGTCGTCCTCGTAGACGATGTCGGCGGGAATTTCGCGCCGAATGATCTTGCCGAAAATGGTGTCGCCCATGGTGTGACTCCCCGTTCGTTCAAAGCCGCAGCAACATACCGTGCGCCCCCGGCGCCACCAGCCTGAAGCCGAATTTTTCGTACAGGCGGTACGCCGTGCCATCGGCGATCAGCCCAACCATGGTGCGCACGGGCGCCCGCGCATGCACCTCGTCCATCAACGCCTGCATGATGCGCCGGCCCAGCCCCTGGCCCTGCCACGCGGGCGCCACAGCAATATCGACCACGAACAGAAACAGGCCGCCATCGCCGACCACTCGCCCCATGCCGACCAGCTCGCCGTCATGGCGCAGACAGACCGAGCACCAGCTGGCCGGCAGGCCTAGTCGCGCACCGGCCGGTGACATGGTGCTGAGGCCGGCGGCGCTGCGCAGGGCGAGGTATTCGTCCTCGCCGGGAATCGCCAGCGACAGCTCCGGCGCCGGTTTCATTCCAGCGCCTGTCGACTGCCGAAGGCATGTGCCAGCGTGCCGCGGTCGACGTATTCCAGCTCGCCGCCCAGCGGCACGCCGTGCGCCAGCCGGGTGGCGCGCACGCCGCCGGCACGGGCGAGCTGGGCGAGATAGTGCGAGGTGGCCTCGCCCTCCACCGTGGGGCTGGTGGCGATGATCAGCTCCTCCACCTCGCCCTCAGCCAGCCGCTCGGTCAGCAGGTGCAGGCCCAGCTCACGCGGACCCAGGCCGTCCAGCGGCGAGAGCCGGCCCAGCAGCACGAAGTACTGTCCGCGGTAACCGGTGGCCTGTTCGACAGCGGCAAGATCCGTGGGCGATTCCACCACGCACAGCACCTGGCGGTCGCGGCTGGCGCTGGCGCACAGCGGACAAACGGCGTCTTCGCTGAAATTGCGGCAGCGGCTGCAGTTGCCGATGCGCTGCATGGCCTGCTCCAGCGCGCCGGCCAGCTTCAGGCCGCGCTCGCGCTCGCGCTCGAGCAGATGAAATGCCATGCGCTGCGCACTCTTGGCGCCCACGCCGGGCAGGCAGCGCAGCGCGTCGATGAGTTCGGCAAGCAGGGGGGATGCGGATGACATGGGGAGATTCGAGTAGTGAGGGAAGAGCAGTGAGCAGTGAGCAGTGAGATACGAAAGACGGATCGCGAGACGTGGCTTTCTCTCGCCCCTCACTCCTCTCCCTTCACTCCTGCTCTCAAAACGGCATCTTGAAGCCCGGCGGCAGGTTCATCCCGGCGGTGACCCCGCCCAGGCGATCCTTGCTTGCCGCCGCCACCTTGTTGACCGCGTCGTTCATCGCCGCCGCCACCAGGTCCTCGGCCATCTCCGGATCGTCGGCGAACAGCTTGCGGTCGATCTGCACGCGGCGCACTTCGTGCGCACCGGTCATCACCACGGTCACCAGGCCGCCGCCGGCGCTGCCGGTGACTTCCATCCGCGCCAGTTCTTCCTGCGCGCGCTTCATGTCTTCCTGCATGCGCTGGGCCTGCTGCATGAGCTGGCCGATCTGTCCTCTCATGGGTGTACTCCGATATGTGCTCAGCCCGACACGGGCTTGATGGATTGCGGTACGACGCGGGCGCCGAAGTCGCGCTTCAGCGCCTGCACCAGGGGATCTTCGTCGATCGACTGTTCCGCACGCGCCTGCGCGGCATCGCGCGCCTCGGCGGCTCGTGCCGCCGGCGTGTGACTGGCCGCGCTGGCGTCGCTGACGAAGCGCAGGCGGATGCGCTCGCCGAGCGCCCGTCCGATCTGTTCTTCCATCTGACTGACCATCGGCTCGACCGCCAGGTGCATGTGCGATTCCTGCAACACCAGGGTGAGCGTTTGGCCGTCGCGTTCGCGCAGCGCCGCGTTCTGCGCGAGCTGGCCGAGCGGTCCGCGCAGGCCAGCTTGATCGATCAAGGCTGCCCAGTCCGGCAGCCCGCGGGCATCGACCGGCACCGCATGGCGTGCCGGCGCCGGCGCGGGCGACTGAGCCGATGCGGGCGCGGGCACGCTGGCAACGGCACGCTCGGCGGCCTCGGCGGCGGCCATGGCCGGCCCCGGCGCAGGACTCGGGCGCTCCATCGGCGGCCGTACCACGCTGGATACCGAGGCCGTCACCGGCGCCGCGCGCGCCGGCACTGAACGCGGCGGCGCCGAGGCGGCATCCGCCGCCTCGCCGGGCCGGAACGCCAGCATGCGCAGCACCGCCATCTCGAAGCCGGTACGCGCATCCGGAGCGAGCGTGAGGTCGCGCCGGCCGGTGGTGGCAATCTGGTAGTACAGCTGCACATCTTCCGGCGCGAACTGGCTCGCCAGCTCGGCAAGCTCCGCAGCGGCGCTCTCGTCGCCGGACTCGGGCTGATAGCCCGGCACCAGCTGCATCAGCTGGATGCGATGAAGCACCGCGGCGACGTCGTCGAGCACGCCGCCGAAGTCGGGTGAGTAGGAAGCGATGCGCGCGCATTCGAGCATCAGCGCCTCGCCCTGTCCGGCCGCCAGCGCCTGCAGCAGGCCCAGCACCTGGCCGCGCGCCACGCTGCCGAGCATGGCGCGCACGTCGTCGGCCTTGAGCGCGCCGCCGCCGTAGGCAATCGCCTGGTCGAGCAGCGACAGGCCGTCGCGCAGCGAGCCGTCCGCGCCGCGGGCGAGTTCCACGATGGCGGCGTCTTCGTAGGCAATGTTCTCGGCGGCGAGAATGTGCCGCATCTGGCCGGAGATCTGCTCCGGCAGCAGGCGCTTGAGATTGAACTTCAGGCAGCGCGACAGCACCGTCACCGGTAGCTTCTGCGGGTCGGTGGTGGCGAGCAGGAACTTCACGTGCGGCGGCGGTTCTTCCAGCGTCTTCAGCAGCGCATTGAACGCCGGCTTGGACAGCATGTGCACCTCGTCCACCAGATACACCTTGAAGCGGCCGCGCGAGGGCGCGTACTGCGCGTTCTCGATCACCTCGCGCACGTCGTCCACGCCGGTGTTGCTGGCCGCGTCGATCTCCAGCAGGTCGACAAAGCGCCCCGCGTCCACCGCCGTGCAGACCGAACACTCGCCACACGGATCGGCCGACTCACCGCGCTCGCAGTTGAGCGACTTGGCGAAGATGCGCGCGATGGTCGTCTTGCCCACGCCGCGCGTGCCGGTGAAGAGATACGCGTGATGCATGCGACCGGTGTCGAGCGCGTTGGTCAGCGCGCGCACCACGTGCTCCTGGCCCACCAGCTCGGCGAACTTGCGGGGGCGCCACTTGCGCGCGAGGACCTGATAGGACATGCGTTAAAGCCTGCTCGTGACGTTCATGCGCCGCCCGCGGATGCGGGCCGCTCGCCTGCCGCTGTATCGGCGGCCGCCGCAGACGGCGCCACGAATCGTGGTGCGTCGTGCGGAGGCCGACAGATCTTGGGGCGAGTCCCGATTGTGCCAAGTCGGCGCCGGCAAGTCAGCCGCTGCGGTGGCCACGCCATCGGGATACAGAGCGCCTCGGCGCGCCGGAACGGGGGCCGAAAAGGCGGCAGCCCCGCCAGCCACACCCCGGCACCCGAATCATCCACTACCGTTGCTTCCTTCCGGACCTGGCGGGGTTTGCGGACTATCGTCGCGGGGGGACCGACGGGGCCACCATAGACGTTCAGCGCGATGGCCAGGCGGCCAAGGCAGACTTTCAAAAACTGGCGGAGAGAGAGGGATTCGAACCCTCGATACGGGGATAAGCCGTATACACACTTTCCAGGCGTGCTCCTTCAACCACTCGGACATCTCTCCGCAAAACGCTCCCGACGTGCATCCTGCAGCGTCGCAACGCACTCAGGACCGGAGGTCCGTCGTGCGTGCCGGTCGGGCCGACCCGGCAAAGAGGCGGAAGGATAGCGGCAGGCCCGGGGCGAGACAAGCGCGGCGGCATTCAGCCGGCGTCGGCGCGGGCCGCTGGTGGGGTGGCGAGCGTGAGGCGATCGCCACCCCGCGCCACGGTATAGCCGCGGGACTCCAAGGCCTCGCCATCGGCGGCGCTGCCATAGTGATAAAGCACCAGCCGGGCGCGCAGCGCGCCGTCGTATTCGCGCTCGATGTCGTCGATGCCGGTGTGCGAGGGATTGCCCACCAAACCGCAGTCGTGGGCTACGCGCGCGTCGCCCACCGCGTGCACCGCGAGCACCTCTGGAATCGGCCGGGTGTCGCCGGTGTAGACGAAGCTGCCTTGCAGTGCCAGCCCGAACGAGGTGCCCGGCCGGTGATGGCGCGTGGCGAACACGTCGAACCAGTGGCCGTCCAGCCAGAACCCGCGCGTGCACGGCACCAACTGGAACGCCTCCCAGAAGTTGGCCCCGCCCTCGGCCAGCGCACCGGGGTAGTCGGCCACGCGCATCTGCAGCCAGGGCAGCAGCTCGGCATGCAGGAATATCCGCACGCGGCCACGTCGCGCCGGATCAAACCACAGCTTGAAGAACAGCCGCTCCAGCCCCGCCACATGGTCCATGTGCGTGTGCGTGATGTACAACGCATTCGGCACGCCGCCGTAGGCGGCGGCATAGCGATCGAGCGTGTCGGGCCCGCAGTCGATCAGCAGCAGCGGCTCGCCATCGCGCTCCACCACCGCCGCCGACGATCCCAGCTCCACCGCATGCGCCGCCCCGGTGCCGAGGAAATGCAGCACCCAGCTCATGCGCTGAAGGTCCGCTCGTAGCCGCGCAATACCGACGCCCACACGCCGCTGTCGAACGCCTCCTCGCGTCCCTCGGCCGCGCCGAGCTTGATCAGCGAACGGCGCAGGCGCTGCAGGTTGGCCAGTCGCCAGCCGTCCGCCGGCGCGCGTAAGCGACCACGGTCAAAATCGATCAGGTACAGGCCGGCCGGGGCGATCAGGATGTTGTGCGCGTTGAGATCGGCATGCCACACGCCTTCGCGGTGGAAGCGCGCCACCAGGGCGCCCACTTCTTCGGCCAGTTCGGCTCCGATGCCGGCCACGGTCATGCGCTCGGCCAACGTCTCGGCGCGCGCAATCCGACGGGTAATCAGATCGGCGCTGTACCACAGGCCGCGCCGGCGATAGCGCACCGCCACCGGCTCGGGCACTGGCAGTCCCAGGCGGCACAGCGCCTGCAGCAGGCGGAACTCGGCAAAGCAGCGCGTGCGCGAGGCGCCGCTCCACAGATAGCGATCGCCCATCAGCACCGCCACGGCACCGCCGCGGCGGTAATGACGCAGCACGCACTCGCCGGCCGGCGTGTCGATCACCGCCACGCCCCCGCGTCCGCCCGGCTGCGCCTGCAGCACGCCGTGGCGACGCCAGTGATCCGGATCGAACCAATCGTGGTCGACTTGTGGCGACACCCCGGGGTCGAACAGAATCACGCCTTCCGCATTCCGGCGGAGCTGTTCCCGCACGATCGTGCCCGGCTTGTCTGGCGCGCTGTCTGCATTCATGGCCCCGCCGATTCTATCCCATGCCGATGTCCGCTCCCGCCTCGATCTGCCTGCTGCGCACGTCCGCCATCGGTGACGTGACCCACGTCGTGCCGCTGGTGCGCACCCTGCAACATGCGTTGCCGGCTACGGCACTGACCTGGATCGTGGGCAAGCTGGAACGTCGATTGGTCGGAGATCTGCCGGGCGTACGTTTCGTCACCTTCGACAAATCCGCCGGCCGCGCCGGCATGCGGGCCGTGCACGCGGAATTGAAGGGCGAGCGCTTCGACGCCCTGCTGCAGATGCAGGTGGCGCTGCGCTCCAACCTGCTCAGCCTGGGCATTCGCGCCGAGCGACGCATCGGCTACGACCGCGCCCGCTCGAAGGACCTGCACAGCCTGGTGGTCAACGAGCGCATCCCGGCGCGCAGCGGCGAGCACGTGCTGGACGCCATCGGCAGCTTCTGCGAACCGCTGGGCCTGAAGCAGGCCGAAGTGCGCTGGGACATTCCCATTGCCGACGCCGACCGCGCCTGGGCCGCGGAGCAGTTACCGGGCGAACGCCCCACCCTGCTGGTCAGCCCCACATCCAGCCACGCGCTGCGCAACTGGCGCACTGAACGCTACGCGGCGGTGATCGACCACGCCATGGACAAGGGCTGGCGCGTGGCGCTGGTCGGTGGCCCGTCCACCCTCGAGCGCACGATGGCCGATGCGGTGCTCGCCGCCTGCCGGCACGCGCCGCTGGACCTCACCGGCAAGGACACGCTCAAGCGCGCGCTGGCCATGTTCGCCCGCACGCACCTCCTGCTCACGCCGGACTCCGGCCCCATGCATATGGCCAATGCGGTGAGCACCAAGGTGCTCGGCCTGCACGCGGCCAGCAACCCGGATCGCTCCGGCCCCTACTCCGATCGCCGCTGGTGCGTGAACCGCTACGACGATGCTGCACGCCAGTTTCTCGGCAAGCCCGCCAGCGCATTGGACTGGGGCGCGAAGATCGAGAAACCCGGCGTGATGGACCTGATCACCGTGGACGACGTGATCGAACGCTTCGAGGCCGCCGCCACCCACCTCGGCCTGGCCTGACCCAGCCACCACGTCCTACTCCATGTAGGAGCCCGCTCGCGGCCGATGCTCTTCGCTCTGGATCGACATCAAAGCAAAAGCATCGCCCGCGAGCGGGCTCCTGCGTGATTTGGATCGATCAGACGGCGCGGTAGTCCTGGTAGGACTTCTCTTCCACCAGCTGCGAGCCGAGCTTGAGGTTGATCTCGCGCTTCACCGCGGCGCGCTCGTCGTTGCGGAAGTACACCGACCGGGCCAGCTCGATGAACTCGGCGTCGAAGGCCTGGGCCTTTTCCTTCAGGCGGATGTGGTCCTCGATGTCCCACAGCGCCTGGTTCACCGCCAGCAGGCGGGCACGCTCGTCGGCGATGTCGGTGTGCGAGGCGGGATGCGCCGCCCAGGTGGCGCTGAGCAGGTCCAGCTCGGTGCGTACGTTGGCCAGCTTGGCCTGGTCGCGGATCTGCTGCGACTTGATCTCCAGGATGGTGATCTTGTCGATCAGCTCGCCGAAGGAAACGGGGGTCTGGATCAGGCTCATCGGAAACTCCGCAATCGTGCGGTGCGCCGGGCGGCGCACCGGGGAAATCAGCGCAACAGGATAGCCGGGCGCCGGGTCAGGCCGCGCTGTCCAGCACCGCGCCGCGCGCAATCAGCTCGCATACCGTGCGCACGTCGCCGTCCATCGCGCGGTCGCGGTGCATGAAGCCGATGTGCTGGCGCAAGCGCTCGTGCGCGCGGCGTACGGCGGCGCCGGCGTGGTAGTCACCCACCTCGGCCAGCGCGGCGGTCAACGCCTTCACTTCCTCGACGAACTGCGCGTGATGCGGGCTGTCCTCGCGCGGCGCATTGGTGATCTTGGCGGCCAACGCGCGCCAGTCGCCGCGGGCGGCCAGGCGGCGCGCGGCATTGAGCATTTCCTGGCGATAGTCCAGCGCCTGCGCGGCGGTGTAGAGCTCCAGCGCCAGCACGTGGCCGAGGTCTTCGCACATGTCGAGCACGTGGCGTGCCTCGTTGGCGCCCATCGACACGTGATCTTCGGCGTTGGCGCTGGTCGGCACCGAGTAGACGCTGGCCGGATGCGCGCGCGTGGCTAGGTCGTTGACCAGCGCCGCGGCGGTGTACTGCACGATCATGAAGCCCGAATCGGTGGCGTCCTCGTTGCCGGTGAGGAAGGCGGGCAGGCCGTCGTTGGTGGCCGGGTCGACCAGCTTGGCGAGGCGGCGCTCGGAGATCGAGGCCAGCACCGGGATCGCCGCCTTCACGTAGCTCATCGCCAGCGCCAGCGGCATGCCGTGGAAGTGGCCGGCGGAGATCACCTGCTCCTCGATGAACTGCGCCGCCTCGTTGTCCGGGAAGATCAGCGGGTTGTCGGTGACGGCGTTCAGCTCGATGTCGAACACGCGGCAGGCCTGGGCCCAGGCGTCACGCACCGCGCCGTGCACCTGCGGCATGCAGCGCAGGCTGTAGGCGTCCTGCGGCTGGTGCTTCTTGCCGCCCTTGAACGGCAGGAAGCGGCTGTAGAACGCCTCGCGGCCGTGACGCTGGTTGGCCGGCACCCACTCCCAGCCGATGTCGAAGCTGAGCGCCTGGTCTTCCGGCGCGCTCCACGCATCGGCAGCCCACTGCCGGAAGCGCGGCACGAGGTGGTACGGGATGTCGAGCAGGGTCGAGCCGGCGAGCAGGCCGCGCACGCGTGCAGCGGTCTCGACCTGACCCGGATGCGGGCGCAGCGCGTGCACCTCTTCGCGCAACGCGCCGCTGCGGCCGGCGAAGGCGTCCAGGGTCATCGCCGCGGCGAGGTCGGCGGTATCGAGCAGGCGCTCCAGCGTGTCCAGCGCCAGCGCGCCGGTGGCCAGCATCTGCGCGGTGCCGTTGTTGAGCGCCAGGCCTTCCTTGAACGACAGGCGGATCGGCTCCAGCTTCGCGCGCTTCAGCGCCTCGGCGCCCGGCATGCGCTCGCCACAGTAGAAGGCTTCACCGCCACCCAGCAGCACGATCGCCAGGTGCGACAGCGGCGCCAGGTCGCCGCTGGCGCCGACCGAGCCCTTCTCCGGCACCACGGGCACGATGCCGGCGTTGAGCATGGCGGTGAGCGCCTGCAGCGTGGACACGCGGATGCCGGAGTGGCCGCGCATCAACGTGTTGATGCGGATCACCAGCATCGCGCGCACCACGTCCTCGGCGAACGGCTTACCCACGCACACGGCGTGGGTGATGATCAGGTTGTGCTGCAGCTCGTCGAGCAGCGTACCTTCCGGCTGGTGCGGGTTGCCGCCCGGCAGCTCGTCACGCAGGCGATGCGCGCCCAGCAGCTTGTCGGCATTGGAGCCGAAGCCGGTAGTGACGCCGTAGGTCGGCTCGCCGCAGCTCACCTTGTCGGCGAGAAAGTCCGCCGCGCGCTGCACGCGCGCGAGCTGGTTCGGGTCGAGCTGCACCGATGCGCCGCCGCGGGCAACGGCGACCAGTTGCTTGCGGGTGAGGCTGCTGCCGTCCAGGATGATGGTATGGCTCACGAAAGACTCCGGGGTATCGTTTGAAGCGCTTTGCCCAGGCGGGCGTTGTTCGTTGCGAATGTGCTGTGGCCAGCCAAGGACGGCGGGTTTTTCTCAGTCCAGCAGATCGACCCACAGGTCGCACCATGCCGGGTTGGTGCTCTCGATCAGTTCCAGCTTCCAGGCGCGATTCCACTTCTTGAGCTGCTTTTCTCGGGCGATCGCAGCCGGAAAGTCAGCATGATGTTCGAACCACACCAATCGCATCAGCCCGTAGCGTTGGGTGAACCCTTCGACGATGCCATCACGGTGCTCCCAAACTCGACGTTTCAAGTCGCCGGTCACGCCGATGTACAGGGTGCCGCGCTCAGCGCTGGCCATGATGTACACGGCGGGTTGTCTGGGAGGCATCCGTGTCTCCTTTTGTAAGCAATGAATGGCGGGTGTCCCTTCCACTCGATGACGCACCACTTCCTCGCCGTCAATAACCCGAAAAACGGAAAACAAATAGCCAATTGGGGGGCGGGGAATATGTTTTAACGCTTTTTCTG
>NZ_JBQCCF010000030.1:0-24423 GCF_051962475.1 Dyella sp. | reverse complement strand
GGATGATTGCCCGGCTTGATTTCGAAGCCGGCCTTGGTCATCGCGTCGCGGAAATACTTCGTGTTCTCCGCCAGCTTTTCGCGCAGGCTCCCGGCCTCGTCCAGCATCTTCAGCACTTCGATGGACGCCGCGACCAGCGCCGGCGGCAACGAATTGGAAAACAGGTACGGCCGCGAACGCTGCCGCAGCATGTCGATGATTTCGCGGCGTCCGGTGGTGAAACCACCTACCGCGCCACCCAGCGCCTTGCCCAACGTGCCGGTGAAGATATCGATCCTGTCCATCACGCCGTGTACTTCGGCCGAACCGCGCCCGGTCTTGCCGAGGAAGCCGGTGGCGTGGCATTCATCGATGTGCACCAGCGCGTTGTACTGCTTCGCCAGCGCGGTGATCTTGTCCAGCGGCGCGATGAAGCCGTCCATCGAGAACGCGCCGTCGGTGGTGATCAGTTTGGTGCGCGCGCCGGCGGCGTCGGCGGCCTGCAGTTGCTTCTCCAGGTCGGCCATGTCGCAGTTGGCGTAGCGGAAGCGCTTGGCCTTGCACAGGCGGATGCCGTCGATGATCGAGGCGTGGTTGAGCGCGTCGGAGATGATCGCATCCTCCTCGCCCAGCAGCGGCTCGTACAGGCCACCGTTGGCGTCGAAGCAGGCGGCGTAGAGGATGGTGTCTTCGGTGCCGAAGAACTCGGCGATCTTCTTCTCCAGTTGCTTGTGCAGGTCCTGCGTGCCGCAGATGAAGCGCACCGAGGCCATGCCGAAACCGTGGGTATCCAGTGCCTCCTTGGCGGCGGCGATCACGTCCGGATGATCGGCCAGACCGAGGTAGTTGTTGGCGCAGAAGTTGAGCACCTTGCGGCCGCCCTCCAGCTCGATCTCGGCCGACTGTGGCGAGACGATCACGCGCTCGGCCTTGAACAGGCCCTGCTCGCGGATGGAGGCGAGTTCGGCGGCGAAACGGGACTGGCCGGGATAGCTCATGGCGGGAACCTTGTGCGGGAGCAAAACGATATTGTCGCCCCTCGCGGTGGAGCTGTGAAGGAAGCCCTGCTGCCGGCCGCCGCTACTGGTGCAGGCCGAAATCCACCCGCGTCGTCTTGCCCTTGTCGTCAATGCCCTTCGTATCGAGTTGCACAGGCTTCTCGCCGTAGCGCGACGCATCGAGCTTGCCGCTGAGCCAGGTCTGCACGGCGTCGGCGCGGCGCTTGGCGAGGGCGCGCATCGCCGGCTCGTCCACCGCCACATTCGCTTCCATCAGGCCGCGCATCTCATCCGGGTCCAGCGACTTCTTCAGGCCGAGGAAGTTGCGCGGCTTGTTCGGGATGTCGTCGTGCTTGTAGGCCCGCTTGAGGTACTTCTCGACCTGGTCCGGCGTCACCCGCACGTCGGCGAGGGCGGCATCGGACACCTCGGCGTCCTTGCCCTTGTCGTCGAGCACCAGCTCGCGGCGGATCAGGTTCTCCACGGTGACCTTGCGCAGGCCGTCGCGGTCCTTGGTGGGGTCGACCCGGCCGATGATGTCCAGCTTCAGCGACGGCTTTTTCTTAAGAATGGCCACCAGCTTGCCCAGCCGCTCCTGCGCCTTCGCGTCGAGGATCGCCGAGCCCGGCGCGAACTCGACGTAGCCCAGATCCGCCCCCGGGCCGCCAAACGCGGCGCCGAGCAGCCGGAACGGTGCCGTCACCGCCTTGGCGATCAGGTTGCCCAGCGCCCGCCACACCAGCCCGCCGACGCTGAACTGCGGATCGTCCAGCGAGCCGGACACCGGCAGATTCACGTCGATGTTGCCCTCGGTGTCCCGCAGCAGCGCCACCGCCAGCTTCACCGGCAGATGCTTCGCGCCAGGGCTGGTGTCGCGCTCCCCGAAAGTGAGCTGGGTGATGAAGATGTGGTTGTCCGCCTCCAGCTTGCGCTGGTCGAGCTGGTAGTGGACGTCCACGTTGAGCTTGCCGGAGGTGATCGGGTAGCCGGCGTACTTGCGGGAGTAGGCGGCCAGCGAGGTCAGCTCCACCTCGTCGGCCTTGCCCTTGATGTCGAGGAAGGCCACCGGCTGCAGCGGATTGATGGTGCCGCTGATATCCACCGGGGAGTTCTCGTCCAGCGCCGCCTGCACGGCCAGTTCGGCCGGCGGGTCGCCGGGCTTGGTGCCGAAGGCGCCAATCTTGCCGGTGAGCTTGGTGAGGTTGGCGGTGTAGTTGGGCTTGATGAAGTTATCGGTGTAGTTGAGCTGGCCGTTCACCAGGGTGATGCCGCCGAGGTGGATTTGCGCCGCCGGCGTGGTGTCGGGCGATGGTGCAGGCGCCTGGACCAAGGCGCTTGAAGCGACCGGCGCTGGCGTGGGCGCGGTAGCCGCCGGGGCCGGCACGCTGCCTTCGGTGCGGGTTACCGACACCGGCGCGGACGCCGGCGAGGCCACCACGTCGGACAGGTTCAGCCGTCCATCCGCGTTGATGATCACGCGGGCGTAGAACGAGGTGAGTACCAGCGCGCCGACGTCCACCCGCGGTGCGTCCGTCCCGATTTCGGCGTCCAGTCGCGAGGCGGTGAGCGTGCGCCAGCGCAGGAAGTCGTCGCCGGTGAGCTTGTCCTGCACGCGCACCCGTTCCAGCGCGGTGTCGCCGCGATAGCGCAGCGACGGCGTGCGGCCGCGTGCGTCGTAGTGCAGCTGGCCGTCGCTGGTCAGGCGCGCGCTGGCGATGGTCACGTTCAGCGGCACGCTGAGATAGGGCTCGAAGCGGGCAATGTCCAGGTTGCGCGTGGTCAGCTTCAGCTCGGCGCCCAGCGGATCGGGGCGCAGCGTGCCGCTGGCGTCGACGCTGCCGCGGTCGATCGTGCCGGTGAGCGCGAACGAGCGCGCTTCGCCGAGCTTGTCGCTGAGGCCGTCCAGGTGTCCCTTCATCGCCGTGATCTTGGTGGTCACGGGGCGCGTGCCGGCGGCGAGATCGGTGAAGTCCACGCTGCCCTCGTCCAGCGCGAGGCGGCCCAGTTGCCAGTGCCAAGGCGCGGCTAGGGACGAGGTACTGTTCGGTGCGTCCGGCGCGTCCGGCAGCAGCTCCATCAGGCTCAGCTGGCCGTTGTGCGCGCGCTCGATGTCCAGCGCAGGGCGGTGCAGCGTGACGTCGCCCAGCAGTACCTGGCGACGGGCCAGGTCGAACAGCGGGATCGCCGCGTCGAGTCGGCTCCACGCCATCGCCGGCCCGTGTTCCTTCTGCTGCGGGGCGAGTGCGAAATCGTTCACCGTGGCATGCGCGTCGGTCAGGTGCAGGTTGAGCGCCTTGCCCCAGTCCAGCGCAAGCTGGCCGCCGGCATCGAGGCGTCCCTGGGTGACCGGTGCGCGCAGGTCGGGCACGGCGATCGCCTGCAGCGGCGCCACCGCTACCTGCTTCAGGTCGAGCGCGGCCTTGAGCTGGCCAGCCGCCAGGTCCAGCGTGCCCCGGGCGGTGATGTCGCCGCCACCGAGCGCGGCCGCCAGGTTGAGCGTGCCGGCAGGCGCTTTCAACAGGCTCAGGCCATGCAGCGCGCCGCGCACGCGGGAGAGGTCCAGCTTCTGCTGCGTGGCGTTGGTGTAGTGCACGGCGCTGTCGGTGAGGAACAGCCCGTCGATGCGCAGGTCGGTGGGTGGTGCCGTTGGCTTGCCGGCCGGGGTGGGCGTGCCGGCGGTGAACGCGTCGAAGTTGCTGTGGCCGTCGGCGCCCTGCCGGTAGCTCAGCGCGGCATGGTCCAGCACCACGGTGCCGAGGCGGTAGCGCGAGAGCAGCGGCTGCACGTCGAGCAGCTGTGCGCCGCCGTGGCCCAGGTCGAGGATCGGCGCGCCCTGGCGCGTTGCCAGCGCGAAGCTGTCCAGCTGCAGGTGGCCGGTGAGCTTGAGTTGCGGGGTGGGTTGGCTCTGCACGAAATGCAGGTCCAGCACGCCGCTCATCAGGCCCTTCGGGATGGATGCCGGAAGTGCGGCCGCAGGCACGTAGGCGAGGTAGCGCGGCAGGTCCAGCTGGTCGAACTGGAAATGCATGGTCGACTCGCGCGAGTCGGCGAACGGCTTGGTCTGCCCGTCGATGCGCAGCGGGCTGCCGTCTACCCGCATCGCCAGCAGCGGCTGCACGTAGATGTCGGTATCGCTGGGCAGGTTGGCCAGGAACGGGATGCCCACCTCCAGCTGGTCGACGCGGTGACTGGCCCGGGTGGGCTGGTCGTCGAAGCGCAGGTCGCCGTTGTGCACCTGGATGTTCGCCAGCGCGAAGCGCGCGGGCGGCGAGGGCGGGGCGCCCGGCTTGGCGGCATAGCGGTCGATCAGGTCTGAGAAGTTGAAGCGGCCGTCCGCGCCGCGCGCCAAGTGAATCTGCGGATGGTCCAGCCGCAGCGCGTCGAGCACCGGCGCCATGCGGAACAGTGAGGCCCACGAGGCGTTGATCACCGCCACGTCCACGTCGACGAAGGCGGCCTTGCCGTCGCGCTCGCCGATATGCAGGCGATCGAGCTGCAGGCGCAGGGTGAACGGGTTAAAGTGCGCCGCGCCCAAGGTCACCGGGCGGGACAGCGCCGCGCTGGCGCGCTTCTCGATCTGTCCCCGCAGGATCGGCGGCGCGGCGAAGAAGCCGAGCAGGCCGAACAGCACCAGCACCGCCGCGGCGATCAGCAGGCCGCGGCGAACGCGGTGCGATTGACTCAGCGCCCGGGCGTGGGCCACGGCGCGGGCCGCGCGAGGATCTTCCAGAAGGCGACGAACGCGCATCGCAATGCACTCCCCGAAACGTCGTGGGCCGGCTGGCGGGATGGTCGCTGGCCGGTGCTATCCGTGGCCCCTGCGGATCGGCGGCAGTGTACGAAGAAGCGACGCCGGCGCACAGGCGCCGGCGTCATCTCGTCGCATGGTGGGGGGCGGATGCAATCGCCCGCGGGATCGCCCGGCCTCAGCCTGGCCCACTCAGCTCCAGCTGCACACGACCTTGCCGCAGATGCCCTGGTCCATCAGGTCGAAGCCGCGCTGGAAGTCGTCGATGGCGATCTGGTGGGTGAGCACCTTCTGCAGCGGGAAACCGGTGAGCACCATCTGGGTCATCTTGTACCAGGTCTCGTACATCTTGCGGCCGTAGATGCCCTGCAGGGTGAGGCCCTTGAAGATCACCTTGTCCCAGTCGATGCCGGCGCCCTTGGGCATGATGCCGAGCATGGCGATCTTGCCGCCGTGGTACATCACTTCCAGCATGTCGTTGAACGCGCGCGGATTGCCGCTCATCTCCAGGCCCACGTCGAAACCCTGGATGTGCAGGTCCTTCACCACGTCGCGCAGCGACTGGTTGGCCACGTTCACCACACGGGTGGCGCCCATGTCGGCGGCCAGCTTCAAGCGGTAGTCGTTGACGTCGGTGACCACCACGTTGCGCGCCCCGATGTGCTTGCAGATGCCCGCCGCGATGATGCCGATCGGGCCGGCGCCGGTGATCAGCACGTCCTCGCCGATCACGTCGAACTCCAGCGCGCAGTGCGCGGCGTTGCCGTACGGGTCGAAGAACGCGGCCAGCTCCGACGGGATCTGGTCGGGGATCGGCCACAGGTTGCTGGCCGGCATGGTCATGTACTCGGCGAACGCGCCGTTGCGGTTCACGCCGATGCCCACCGTGTTCGGGCACAGGTGCTGGCGGCCGGCGCGGCAGTTGCGGCAGTGGCCGCACACGATATGGCCTTCGGCCGAGACGCGGTCGCCGATGCTGTACCCGGTGACGCCCGGCCCCATCTCCACGATGCGGCCGACGAACTCGTGGCCGATGGTCAGCCCCGGCTTGATCGTGCGCTGGCTCCACTCGTCCCACTTGTAGATGTGCAGGTCGGTGCCGCAGATGGCGGTTTTCTCCAGCTTGATCAGCACCTCGTTGGGGCCGACCTCGGGCACGGGGACTTCGTCCATCCAGATGCCGGGTTCGGCGTGACGCTTGACCAGGGCTTTCATCGTCTGAGGCATGGGGGGCATCCGTGGGGAGTGACGCGGCCGGCGGCCGCAGAATCAGCCGACGATTATACGGTCCACATGATGCGCGCCGCTTCGGCAGCGCAGCATGCGGCGGCTCAGTTCAGCCGCTGGTAGACCCGCATGAAGTCAACCGGACGCTCCAGCGACGGCAGTTGCCACTGCTGGTGCAGTACCAGCCGTCGGCCATCGGCAGTGAGCGACCAGTCCTGGGTAAGCCGCGAGCCGTCGGCGTAGCGCATCTCCACGTGTACGCCGGCGTCGTCGCGGAAGCTGCGCACCAGTGCGCTGCCGTTGAGTGCCTGCTGCGCCGGGTGGTCGAAACGCAGGTCGAGTTGGGTGCCGGAACCCAGACGCAGCTGCAGGGCGCGGGCGTCCTCCTGCACCATCAGTACGCTGTCGTCGTCCAGCCAGGATGGCGTGGCGTAATGCGTGGGTGCCGAGGCGGCGTGGTCGCTGGACGGCTTGTCGTCCCCGTGACGGTGCCCGCCGTGATGCCCCCCGCCCATGCCACCGTCGTGGCCGCCGAAGCCGCCACCCCCCATGCGCTCGTGGCGTGGCCCGGTGTCATCGGCCGGTTGACCTGTGCCGGCACTGGTGCCGCCGGGAGGGTGCGGCTGACGTGGCGGCTGTTCGCGCATCGCCTCATGCTTGAGCAGGGCCTCCACTGCCGCAGGCGTGACGCTTGAGCTGTCGTCCAGCCGCCAGATGCCGCTGAGGTCCGCCGGGTCCGGCGTGGCGGCATTCAACGCCAGCGGCACGCAACAAAGGAGCGCCAGCGCAACGGCCGATCCATGGCAAAGGGGCAGTCGGGGCATGGGCGTGGTCTGTGTGGAGGGCGGAATCCGCGGGCAACGTGTGGCCTGCTGTTGCGGTTGACCCGGGCCACCCGGCATCGGCTGTCTCTACACTTGCCCGATGGCTATCGACACCCGACCGCTCGCGATCTTCCTGATGGGCCCCACCGCCTCGGGCAAGACCGCGCTCGCCTGCGCGCTGGCCGACCGCTTTCCGGTGAAGCTGGTGAGCGTGGATTCCGCGCTGGTCTACCGTGGCCTGGACATCGGCAGCGCTAAGCCCGATGCCGCGACGCTCGCGCGCTACCCGCATGCACTGATCGACATCCGCGACCCGGCCGAACCGTATTCGGCCGCGGACTTCCGCACCGACGCGCTGGAGGCGATGCGCGCGATCACTGAGGCGGGCAGGGTGCCTCTGCTGGTGGGCGGCACCGGGCTGTATTTCCGCGCCCTGCAGCAGGGACTGTCCGCGCTACCGGAAGCCGATGCCGAGCTGCGTGCGCAGATCGGCGCCGAAGCGGCGGAGATCGGCTGGCCGGAACTGCACGCCCGACTCACCGGGCAGGACCCAATCGCCGCTGCCCGCATCGGCCGCAACGACGCTCAGCGCATTCAGCGCGCGCTGGAGGTGATCGCGCTCACCGGTCGGCCGCTCTCCGAACTGCAGGGCAGCCAGATCCGCGAGCCGTTCCCGTGGCGGGTGCTCAAGCTGGCCCTGTTGCCGGCCGACCGGGCGCCGCTGCACACGCGCATCGCCGAGCGCTTCGACGCCATGCTGGCCGCCGGTTTCCTCGACGAGGTGCGCGCGCTCAAGGCCCGCGGCGATCTGCACGCCGACCTGCCGGCGATCCGCGCCGTGGGCTACCGCCAGGCCTGGCAGCACCTGGACGGCGAGTTCGACGCCGCCGAGTTGCGCGACCGCGGCATCTTCGCCACCCGCCAACTGGCCAAGCGGCAGATCACCTGGCTGCGCGGCGAGCTGGACGCCCGCACGCTCGACCCGGAACGGGCGGACCTCACCGGGCGGGCCGTGGACGCGCTCGAGCTGTTTCTCGGGACCCCGGCCCACGGCCCGGTGTGACGGCCGGCGCGGTCCGGGCACGAGTGTGCCCGGGCCGCTTTCGTCCCTGATTTAAAAGCGGTTAAGATCGAGCGGACTTGGTCCGGAGCGGGCGCGCTTATTTGTCCGGACCGCAGCTTTGACGGGGGAGTAATAGAACAATGTCCAAAGGACAGTCCTTGCAGGATCCATTTCTCAACGCACTTCGCCGGGAGCGCATCCCGGTGTCTATCTACCTGGTCAACGGCATCAAGCTGCAGGGAACGGTGGAGTCGTTCGACCAGTTTGTGGTGCTGCTGCGTAATCAGGTCAGCCAGATGGTCTATAAGCACGCCATCTCCACCGTAGTGCCCAGCCGCAACGTGCGCGTGGGCAACGGCCACGACGGCCCGGGCGAAGCCTCGGCCGCGCCGGCCGAACACGAAGCCTGATCCGCTCCCGCACGGGCGCGCACCGGCTTGATCGCAGCGGGCAAGCCCCCATGACAGGGGTTTGCCCGGCAGGACATCTCCGCCCCCGTGTTTGACAGACAGAAAAAAGGCGACCGCGCGCTCCTCGTGCTTCCGCATTCGCGCGGCGAAGGCGACGCCGTGCGCCGCGGCGAGGAATTCGCCGAGCTGGTGAAATCCGCCGGGGCCGAGATCCTCGGCGCCATCCCCGCCCGCGTCGAAGTGCCCAACCCACGCTTCTACATCGGCACCGGTAAGGCCGACGAGGTCGCCGAGATGGCGCGCGCGGTCGAGGCCGACGTGGTGCTGGTCGACCACCTGCTCACCCCCGTGCAGGAGCGCAACCTGGAAAAACACCTGGGCGTGCGTGTGGTCGATCGCGCCGGCTTGATCCTGGACATCTTCGCCCAGCGCGCCCGCTCGCACGAAGGCAAGCTGGAAGTGGAGCTGGCCCAGCTCAAGCACATCGCCACCCGGCTGGTGCGCGGCTGGACCCACCTGGACGCCCAGCGCGGCGGCGCCATCGGCAACCGCGGCCCGGGCGAAACCCAGCTGGAAACCGACCGCCGCCTGCTCGGCGAGCGCGTCAAGCAGCTCACCAAGCGGCTGGAAAAAGTGCAGACCCAACGCGGCCAGCAGCGCCGCGCGCGGCTGCGCAACACGGTGCCGCGGGTGGCCCTGGTGGGTTACACCAACGCCGGCAAGTCCACGCTGTTCAATGCGCTCACCACCGGCGGCGTGTACGCGGCGAACCAGCTGTTCGCCACGCTCGATCCCACCGTGCGCAAGGTCGACGACCTGAGCTGCGGTCCGGCGGTGATCGCCGATACC
This sequence comes from Dyella sp., assembly GCF_051962475.1. Taxonomy (GTDB): domain Bacteria; phylum Pseudomonadota; class Gammaproteobacteria; order Xanthomonadales; family Rhodanobacteraceae; genus Dyella_A. Next base: position 15,325 of record NZ_JBQCCF010000030.1, on the reverse strand, counting down.
GTTGGCTTCATCCGCGACCTGCCGCACGATCTGGTCGCCGCCTTCCGCGGCACCCTGGCCGAGGCGCGCGACGCCGACCTGTTGCTGCACGTGTGCGACGCCGCCGACGAGGATCGCGAGCGCCTGCGCCAGGTGGTGGATGGCGTGCTCCAGGAGATCGACGCCGGCGATCTGCGGCAGTTGCAGGTGATGAACAAGATCGACCTGGCCGGCGCCGAGCCGCGCATCGTGCGCGACGGTGAAGGCCGGCCGACGCAGGTGTGGCTGTCCGCCGCCACCGGCGCCGGGCTGGACCTGCTGCGCGAGGCGCTGGGCGAACTGCTCGGCGGCGAGCGGCTGCAATCCGAGCTCAGCCTGCCGCTGTCCGCCGGCCGGCTGCACGCCCGGCTCAAGGCCGCCGGCGCCATCGTCGGCGAGCGCGTCGACGAGGACGGCTGGCACCTGGACATCGACGCCCCGCGCAGCGTGATCGCCCCGCTCAGCGGCGGCCAGGACGTCGACGCCGCGCTGCTGCGCGACCTGCTCGAACGCACCGCGCAGCCGGTCGAGTGACCGGCAACGCCGCGGCGCCTCTGGTAAACTCGCGCCCGTTTGCGTCCCCGGCTCGTGCGCGTTGCATCCCCTGCGGTTACCGCCTGCGAAGCCACCTGATGATCCAACCCGTCACACCTGTGTTCCGGCTGCTGTTGCCGGCCTCCCAGCGGCCCCAAGGAGACTGACCATGGCCTGGAACGAACCCGGCAACAACGGGCAGCGCGATCCCTGGGGCAAGAACCGCCCGGGCAGCGGCAAGCCGAACCTCGACCAGTTCCTGAAGTCGCTGCGCGCGCGCTTCGGCCGCCTCGGCGGCGGTGGCGGCGGCATCGTCACCATCGTGCTGGCGCTGCTGATCGCCTGGATGCTGCTGAGCAGCTACACCATCATCAACACCAGCCAGAACGGCGTGGTGCTGCGCTTCGGTCATTACTCGCGCACGCTCGGCCCGGGCTTCCACTTCAAGCTGCCCGCCCCCATCGAAACCGTATCCAAGGTGGAGACCACCCGCGTGCGCGCCATGGTCGACCAGGTGCGCATGCTCACCAGCGACGAGAACATCATCGCGGTGAACTTCAACGTGCAGTACCAGGTGTCGGACTCGCGCAAGTACCTGTTCTCCACCAACGATCCGGACGACACGCTCAAGCAGGCCGCCGAGGCCGCGGTGCGTTCCGTGGTCGGCGCCCATTCGATGGACGACATCCTCACCAGCCCGGGTGAGGACGTGGCCGCAGCCGCCGCGCCGGCCGCTGCCGCGTCGGTGGCCAAGCCCGCGCCGGCGCCGGTGGTCAGCAAGGCCAGCGGCGACCAGGACCGTGTCACGTTGCAGCAGCAGACCCGCGAGGCGCTGCAGCGCACGCTGGACAGCTACGACGCCGGCCTCGTGGTCACCGACGTGAGCTTCCAGAACGTCTCCCCGCCGGACGAAGTGAAGGCCGCTTTCGACGACGTCAACGCCGCCCGCGAAGACAAGCAGAGCGCCGTCAACAAGGCCTACGCCTACGCCAACCAGGTGATCCCGCAGGCCACCGGCGAAGCCTCGCGCATCGTCGCCAAGGCCGAGGGCGACAAGGCCGAGCGCGTGGCGCGCGCCACCGGCGACGCCGAGCGCTTCAACCTGCTGCTGAAGGAGTACAAGGCCGCTCCCGCGGTGACCCGCCAGCGCCTGTGGCTGGAAACCATGGAAGAGGTGATGGCGCGCAACGCCAAGGTGGTCGACGGCTCCAACGGCCGCAACATCATCAACCTGCCGGGCGCCGCGCCCAGTGCGCCGGTGAGCGCGGGGGTGTCCGTCACCGGTGACGCCAACGGCCAGGAGAAGCAGCCATGAAGATCTCCGCCATTGTCGCCATCGTCGTGGTGGCGCTGCTCGGCATGAGCAGCATGTACGTGGTCAGCGAAGGGCAGACCGCCCTGCTGCTGCAGTTCGGCCGCATCGTGCGCACCGGTGACCAGCCCGGCCTGCATTTCAAGCTGCCGCTGGTGCAGCAGGTGATGCGCTTCGACAACCGCATCCTCACCATGGACGCGCAGCCGGAGCGCTACTTCACCTCCGAGAAGAAGAGCGTCAACGTCGACTTCTACGTGAAGTGGCGCATCGCCGACAACGCTGCTTTCTACCGCGCCACCGGCGGCGATCCGCTGCAGGCCGCGCAGCGCCTGAGCCCCATCGTGAAGAACGCGCTGCGCTTCGAGTTCAACGGCCGCACCTTGCAGGAGCTGATCACCGGCGGGCGCAAGGACATCACCGACCGCGTGCGCGAGCAGACCGACGCCGCCGCGCGCAAGAACCTCGGCATCCAGGTGGTGGACGTGCGCATCAAGCGCATCGACCTGCCCGACGAAGTGAGCGATTCGGTCTACAAGCGCATGAAGGCCGAGCGCCTGCAGCTGGCCAACGAGCTGCGCTACACCGGCGAGCAGATGGCCACCACCATCACCGCCGACGCCGACCGCCAGGGCCAGGTGCTGCGCGCCAACGCCGAGCGCGACGCGGCCAAGACCCGTGGCGAAGGCGATGCCCAGGCCGCGCTGATCTACGCCCAGGCCTACGGCCAGGATCCGGAGTTCTTCGCGTTCTATCGCTCCATGGAGGCGTATCGTCACGCCTTTGGCGACGGCAAGAGCACGCTCATCGTCAAGCCGGACGATCCGTTCCTGCAGTATTTCCAGTCCAGCGCCGGAAAGCGCTGAGGCAACACGCAAGCGACACACCAACGGGCCGCCGATCGGCCCGTTCCTTCCGGCTCTGGCCTTGTGGCCCGAGGGTGCGTCGCGCGCGGGCGTGACGGGGGCAGCACGGACGCAACCGACCCACGCCAGAGCAACACCGCAACACCCGCGCAGTACCTCCTGCCCCGCCGATCGGGGCGCCACACGAGAGCAAAGCCATGGGCAAGTCCGTAGTCATTCTTGGAGCCCAGTGGGGCGACGAAGGCAAAGGCAAGATCGTCGACCTGCTGACCGAACGCGTAGGCGCCGTCGCGCGCTTCCAGGGCGGCCACAACGCCGGCCACACGCTGGTGATCAAGGGCAAGAAGACCGTCCTCCACCTGATCCCCTCGGGCATCCTGCGCGACGACGCGCTGTGCCTGATCGGCAACGGCGTGGTGCTCAGCCCCGCCGCGCTCAAGAGCGAGATCGAGGAGCTGGAGGCCAACGGCGTCAACGTGCGCCCGCGGCTGAAGATCAGCCCCGCCACGCCGCTGATCATGCCGTACCACATCGCGGTGGATAAGGCGCGCGAGGTCAAGGCCGGCAAGAGCGCCATCGGCACCACCGGCCGCGGCATCGGCCCGGCGTATGAGGACAAGGTCGCCCGCCGCTCCATCCGCGTGGCCGATCTCATGTACCCGCACGAGCTGCCGGAGAAGATCCAGGCCGCCGTGGAGTACCACAACTTCATCCTCACCCAGTGGCTGGGCGCCGAGCCGGTGGACTACCAGACCGTGCTGGACGAAGCGCTCACCTACAGCGAATTCATCCGCCCGATGGTCGACGACGTCGCCACCATCCTGCACGACGTGCGCAAGGAAGGCGGCCACATCCTGTTCGAAGGCGCGCAGGGCGCGCTGCTGGACATCGACCACGGCACCTATCCGTACGTCACCTCGAGCAACACCACCGTCGGCGGCGCGCTCGCCGGTACCGGCGTGGGCGCGGGCGACATCGACTACGTGCTGGGCATCTGCAAGGCCTACGCCACGCGCGTCGGCGGCGGCCCGTTCCCCACCGAGCTCGAAGACGAGATGGGCGAGCGCCTGCGCAAGGTCGGCAACGAGTTCGGCGCCAGCACCGGCCGGCCGCGCCGCTGCGGCTGGATCGACCTCGTCGCGCTCAAGCGCGCCGTGCAGATCAACGGCATCAACGGCCTGGCCATCACCAAGCTCGACGTGCTCGACGGCCTGCCCACCATCAAGGTCTGCATTGCCTACGAATACCGCGGCAAGCGCCGCGAGCTGGCACCGTTGGACGCCGACGGCTGGGCCGAGTGCAAGCCGGTGTACCTGGAATTCCCGGGCTGGGAAGAATCCACCGCGGGCATCCGCGAGTGGGACAAGCTGCCGCCCGCCGCCCGCGCCTACCTGCGCTCGCTGGAAGAGCTCTCCGGCTGCCGCATCGCCCTCGTCGCCACCGGCGCCGACCGCGACGACACCATCATCCTCGACGACCCGTTCGCCTGATCGGTCGTCCTCGACGCCACTGGAAAGCCCCGCATCGGCGGGGCTTTTCCTTTGGTGATCGGCGCGGCGGGTAAGGGCAGGGCGCGCCTGGCCGGCATCCGTAAATCCTGCGTGTAGCCGCGGGCCCAAGCCCTGCACGGCCGGCCAACCCGCGCGGGCCGAGCATAGGTCGCCCCATCACCGCGCGCAGGAGGCCCCATGGCCGACAAGCATCCGCGAGGCGAACGCAAAGACGACGCCTCTACCACCGACGACATCGCAAGCAAGGCCACGCGTCCACCTGGCAGCGTCGGCGGTCGTAGCGGCACCGGCCAACAGCAGCCGCGCCAGCGCTTCGACCGCGACGAAGTAACGGACACCATAGTTCCCGAAGCCGTCGGCGTCGGCACCGACGCCAGCGAAGGCACTCAGGGTGGTGGTTCGGCGATCGACCGCGAGGTGCGTATCCAGCAGCGCAAACAGCAGAACGATGCGGGTGGGCGCTCCGGCCGCCGTGGCTCCGGCGGCATGGATCCACCGCCGGGCGCACCCACGAAGAAGCGCTGACCGCCCGGCGCGCCATTACCGGCCATGAAGCGGCCCCACGCAATCACGTGGGACCGCTTGTCAGGCAGCCTCCCGCCCGCGCCGGATCAGCGTGATCTTGCCGTTCGGCTCCAGTCGCGCCACCGCGATCGTCACCTCGTCCTCCAGGCCCGCCACGTGCAGGGCGCGGTCCAGCTCGGAGTCGGAGATGTCGTGGTGACGCATCTTCGAGCGATCACGCCGGCCATTGCGCACCAGCACCGTCGGCCAGCCTTCCACCAGCCGATTGAAGCGCGCCGAGCGCGCGCTGGCCCAGCCGATGATCTTCTGCATCGCGAGGATGCCCAGGGTGCCGATCACCGGCGCCAGCAGCGAGTGGTCGTCGCCCAGGATCGCCGTGCGCAGTACGCCGCCCACCAGCACCAGCACGACGATGTCGAACGCCGACATGTCGCCCAGGCCGCGCTTGCCGGTGAACCTCAGCAAGGCCAGCAGGCCGATGTAAACCAGCGCGCCGCGCAGCGCGAACGTCCACCACGGCATCGAAAGTTGCATGGCATCGTGCATGGCAAAACCTCGCGTTGTCGATCGCTCCTGTCTGCCACAGCCGGCGTCCAGAATGCGTCGGCACCGCGTGGTGCAAGCGCGCGATGACGGCACCGGCGGCAACGCGGGAATGCGGCGGGTAAGCTGGGCCGGTTCATGCCAGCGAGGATCGCCATGCCTTGTTTTTGTCTGCGCCTTCCAGCCACGCTAGCGCTTGCGCTGCTCACCGCCGCCAGCGCGTGGGCGGGCGACGCCAGCCGCCCGCTCGATCCCACCGAGCTCGATCGCACCGCATCGCCGTGCGTGGATCTGGATCGCTTCGTCAACGCACGCTGGCTGGCGGCGCATCCGATCCCGCCGGACGAAGTGCGCTGGGGCGTGTTCGATCAGCTGACGCTGGCGAGCCTGGGGGTGCAGCACGAGATTGCCGAGGACGCCGTACGTGCCGTCGATGTACCGCGCACCGAGCCCACGCGCCGCCAGCTCGGCCTGCTGTATCGCGCCGGCATGGATAGGGCTGCCATCGACCGCGCGGGCCTCGCGCCGATGCAGCCCATGCTGCACGCCATCGATGCGCTGAAACGTCCGCAGGACGTCGCCCACCTGATCACCCACACGATCGTCGGTGGCCAGCCGCTGGTATTCAGCTTCGACGTGCAGGGCGACTACCGCGATGCGCGTCGGCAGATCGGTGCCGCCGCACCCGCCGCGCTCGGCCTGCCCAACCGCGACTACTACACCGACGCACGCTACGCCGACGAGCGCGCCGCCTATCGCACCTACATCGCTCGCGTGCTGCAGATGGCGGGCACGCCCGACCCATCCCGCGCGGCGGACGATGCGCTGGCGCTGGAAACCGCCCTCGCGCAGGCCACGCCGTCGCCGATGCAGGCGCGCCAGCCGGCCAATCAGTTCCACGCCGTGCGGCCGGCCCAGGCCGATCGACTGACCCCGCACTTTGTCTGGGGCACGTTCCTTACTGCCCAGGGCCTGTCCGCCGACAGCGAGTTCTCGCTGGCGCCGCCGGCGTTCTTCGCTGCGTTCGACCACCAGCTGGCTACCGCGCCCATGGCGCAGTGGCGCGCCTATCTACGCTTCCACGCGCTGGATGCCGCCGCGCCGTACCTGGCGCAACCGTGGCAGGACGCTGCCTTCGACTTCCACGGCCACACGCTCACTGGCCAGGCCCAGCCCAAGCCGCGCTGGCAGCAAGTGCTGGGTACGGTGAACGCGCAGATGGGCGAGGCCATGGGCCGCCTGTATGTGGCGCGCACCTTCTCGCCCGCGGCCAAGCAGCGCGCGCAGGTGCTGGTAACCCGGCTGCTGGCGGCGCTGCAGGCGCGCATCCAGGCGCTGGACTGGATGAGCGACACCACCAAGGTCCGCGCGCTGGCGAAGTGGCGTGCGTTCCTGCCCAAGGTGGGCTATCCCGATCACTGGCGCGACTGGAGCGGCCTCGATCTGCGCGCCGGCGGCTATTACGACAAAGTGCGCGCGCTGCAGCGCTACAACCACCGCGACGCGATGGCGCGCATCGGCAAACCCACCGACCGCACGCGCTGGAGCGTGCTGCCGCAGACGGTGGACGCGTTCTACCGCGCCGAGGACAACTCCATCACCTTTCCCGCCGCCATCCTGCAGCCGCCGTTCTTCTTCGCCGACGGCGACGACGCCATCAACTATGGCGGCATCGGCGCCGCCATCGGCCACGAAGCCACCCATGCCTTCGACGATGCCGGCCGCCAGTTCGACGGGCAGGGCAACCAGGCCGACTGGTGGACGCCCGAGGACAACGCCCGCTTCAACACCCGCGCCGACGCGCTCGCACGCCAGTTCGACGCCTACGTGCCGCTGCCCAACCACCCGGGCGTGCACGTCAACGGCCGCCTCACCCTGGGCGAGAACATCGCCGACCTCGGCGGCCTGCACGTCGCCTACGACGCCCTGCAAGCGGCACTGAAAGCCAACCCCGCCGAAGCCGCCAGCCGCATCGACGGCACCACCCAGGATCAGCGCTTCTTCCTCGCCTTCGCCCGCATCTGGCGCGGCCGCATGCGCGAGGCACAGACCCTGGTTTATCTCGCCAGCAACCCGCACGCCCCACCGCACGAACGCATCCTCGGCACCGTCGCCAACATGCCCGCGTTCGCCCGCGCGTTCTCGTGCGAGGCCGGGGATGCGATGGTGCGGCCGGCGGGAGAAGTGGTGCGGATCTGGTGAGGCGCTACGGGGCTGCGCTCAGCGAGCGCGCCCTCGCCGCCGTGGTGAACCTGAAAGGCGCGCCGCGTTGCTGGTCGCGCCGCTGCCGGCGTGAGCGGAGGGAGCGCCCTCGGCGCACTCGCCATATCGGTGGCAGGCGCGCCCCTGCGATGCCCGATGCTGCCAGCCCTTACACCGCCGCGTCGATAATCGCCTTCATCGTCGCCTCCACCCCGCGCGCCGCCTCGGCAATCAGCGGATCGCGGGAGATCAGCGACAGCTGGTCGGTCGGCGGCACCATGCCGATCCAGGTCGCCCCATCCTGCTCGTACACCGACACCCGGCACGGCAGCGCCATGTTCAGCGTCATGTCCATCGCCAGCACCTCCGACGCCTGCTTCGGGTTGCACACCTCCATCACAATGCAGCCGTTGGCCAACGGAAAACCCTTGTCCGCCAGTGTCTGCTTGAAGTTGTAGGTGTGCAGCACGCCAAAGCCGTGCGCCTTTACTGCGGCCTGCATGGCCTCGACGGCCTGGCCGAGGGGTTTGGATGTTTGCTTCTTGTAGATCATGGTCGCGTCTCCTAGAGGGGCAAATCTTCGCGCACCATGCGCTTCCGCGAGTACCGGTTTCGTCAAGTCGGAGCCACGTCTGCCTTGGCGATGAATCAGTGCGCGCAAGAATGCACCTGCTGGTCCGCTATGCCCCATCCGAGCACGTGGACGACAGAGCTTTTCGGAAATGGTTCTGCGTTTCTGCATCGACGCAATACACATAGCAGCCCTTCATGCCGCGACTCATTAGTGTCTTGTACGTGTTCCGGATGATGCGGTCGACCCGGGCGCGAGTCTCTTCTGGAGCGCTCTTCATCATCGATTTCCATCCGCGGATCGATCTGTCCATACGCGATCGCGCGCTTGGTTGGGTAACCATCTCGCCTTTTCGTGCGACCAGGTCCATGCCGACGATGACTCCAACGTAATCTAGCTCCAGGCCTTGGCAGGTGTGGATGCATCCCACTTCATGGATGGATCCGGGTGCCACGATCCATAGACTGCCGTCCTTGTCGAGGTTCCAGCGCTTGGCGTAATTGTGCTCGGGGATGACGACGTCGTTCTGATCAGGCTTTTTCTTGCTGACCCAGTCCCAGCAATAGCCGGCAACGACACGGGACTTGTTGTTGATGGCATTTCGCTCGGCGATCAACTCGTGCACCTCGTTGGGCGAATCCAAGACGCGAAAGTCGAACTCGTCGGGGGAGAGCGTGGTGTTGGCGGTTTCGCGCAAGCCCAGGGTGTTGTCTAGCCATTCCATGTAGGCGTCAGAGCCGCCGCAACGGAACTGAGAGGCCAATTGCATGTGTGTGATCTCGGCGCCAGCCGCGCGAGCCCACTTCTCCAGCTCTGCTGTGTACCCGATGTCGGACAAAGTCACGACTTGGTCGTCGTCCACGAAGAAGATCGCGCTCTTGCTGCTGTGGATGATCTCCTTGATCTGATTCTTGCCTAGATTTCCGTAGATGCCGGACTTCTCGTTGAGGCGATGGGCCTCGTCCACGATCAACGCATCGAACGCATTCGCACCCGTCTCGACGAAGGAGCCGGAGCCGGAAAACAGGTTGCTGATGGCCGTCTGCTTGAACGTGCCGGTCAGCTTGGCTTTGTAGACGGCGCGCGGCGCTGCGTTCTTTGAAACGTACTTGCTGACGAGGCCCAGCTTCGACAGGCGGACTAGCAGGTTGATTGCGATGATCGACTTCCCGGTGCCGGGGCCGCCCTGAATGATCGCGACCTGCTTCTTTGCTTCCGAAGCACGGGTGGCCAAGGCGATAGCGCTCTCGAAAGCGACCTTCTGGTCATCGATCAGCACGAACTCCTGATTGCCCTTCATTAGGCCAGCCAGGCTGTCCACCAGCGCCTTCGAGGGTTTGATGCGTCCGTTTTCTATTTCGTAGATCAGTTCGGCGTTGTCGCCGTATTTCACATGCTGCTTGATGAAGTCCCGAAGGCGCTGGCGCTCCGCTTCGCCCTTTAGGAACAGCGGCGCTTTACGAATGTAGTCCCCGTAGTGCAGTGGGTCGTCAATGATGCCGTCCTGCACGTAGTTGTGGAGATAAGCGCAGGGGTTCAGCGCGACGTTGCGCTCGTAGACTGCCTCATTGAAGCCTTCAAGCAGTGCTGCGTAGGACCACGCCTGATAGCAGGGATGCGTACCTTCACTTTCGGCGGCATGGCCACCACGACGAGCGATGACGAGACCATCCTTCGGCGAAAGCTTCGCCTCGGACCATTGCTTGAGCTCGACGATGATGACCTTCGGGCCCTCATCAGTGCGTCCGGAGAGGATGAAGTCGATTCGCTTGGATGTCTGGGGGATACCGAATTCAACGCCGACACCGATGTTGTCGGGTATGCCGGGGTCGCGAAGCACCTTGGCCATCTCGCCCAGCGAGTTCTTCCAGGAACGGAACTCGGATTCAGCGGCGTACCGCCCGGTCCGCTGCAGGTACTTCGCAGCGATGACATGTTCGATATCCCGGTTGTCGTGATCGTCAAGAAACCTGCTCTTGTCGGCCTGATAGACGATCACGTTGCAGCTTCCCTTAGCCTTCGATCAAAGCTCAGAATACTTCTTGCTCGTCCCCTTGGCGCGTTCGACCGGGTACTTGATGGCATTGAGTTGCAGCTTCCTGCGGGCCGCATCCAGAGGGTCGATGCCCAGCTTGTCCGAAAGCTGGAGCAGGTAGAGGAAGACGTCAGCCACTTCCTCGGCGACGGCGTCGCGCTTCGAGCCCGGTAGAGAGCGGCTTTGTTCCTCAGTCAGCCACTGGAAGTGCTCAAGCAGTTCGGCTGCCTCGACCGATAGGGCAGTAGCCAGATTCTTGGGCGAGTGGAACTGCTCCCATTCCCTTTCCTGGGCGAACACTTGCAAGGCCGCCTGCAGTCTTTGGATTTCGTCGTTCATGGCGTGGTTCCGTGCTCCGTGGCATGCGCCAAGCTTAGGCGCTCCCTTGCTGCCAGCCAAAAAAACTGTCCCTCAAGGCACCAGAGCACAGCCGATGCGCTGGCTGAACTTGCGGGCGAAGATCTTTCAGCTTCTTCATCTGCAAAGAAGAACCCCGCCATGGCGGGGCTCTCCGTGTGGCTTGGGTTGAGTGTTGCTGCCGGGGCTCAATGCCTGCGCTGCTTCCGGATATGCCGACTATTGCGGTTCTCCGCGCGGTTGAGGTGCGCGGTTTCCTTCTTGGTGAGGTGGCCGTTGTGGCGGGCTTCGTCGGCGCTGGCGCGCTGGGCGATGTTGGCGTCGTGCTTTTCGTCGCGGGCGGCCTGCTTGGGCGTGATGGTGCCATTGGCGACGCCCTTGTCGATGCGCTGCTGCTGGTTGTCCACGCGCTGGTTCACTTCGTTGACGCGCGGGTGGTGGGGCACGGGTGTGGCTTGCGCCATGGCGCCGGTGGCGGCGAGTGCGCTGGTGGCGAGCAGGGCGATCAGGCTGCGGCGAACGGTGGTGCGAGGTGCCATGGTGATCTCCTCAGATGCGTGGTTGGGCAAACGGCCTCTTGCGCCGCCGGTGCGTCGCAAACCCTTGCGACGCAAGGCTTTGGCGGCACCGGCCGGTGGCGCGGACAGTAACGCCAGCCTGTCGTAAGGAGTTGACGGCGCCCGGGTGATCGATGGCGATGATTCAGTCTCGCGGCGCTGCAGCATGTTCGGGCGTGACTTCCGGCCGTGTCCGCCCGACAGCGCGCGCCTCACCATGGGAGTAATGGGGACAATCCGTTTCCGTCTTCCGGTCCGGTGCGGCGCAGGTCGCCGTGTATCCGGTACCGGGTTCATCCTGCAGGAGAAGTCATGCGTCGTTATCTCGTTTCCGCCATTGCGCTGGCCCTGGCCGGCGTGTCGATGGCCCCGCTTGCGGCCACCGCCAAGGCGCCGCCGATGCGCGAGGCCACCACCCAGTTGCCGCGTGGCGTGGTGCCGACGCACTACGACGTGGCCGTAGTGCCGCATGCCGACAAGCTCGCCTTCGACGGCAAGGTCACGATCACGCTGAACGTGCTCAAGCCCACCAGCAGCATCACGCTCAACGCGGCCGACCTCACGTTCTCCGAGGCCTCGTTGACGCCGACCAAGCTGAAGATCATGGTCGGCAAGCCGAAGGTGACGGTGGATGAGAAGGCGCAGACGGCCACTTTCACCTTCGATCACCCGGTGCCGGCCGGCGAGTACCGCCTGGCGATGACCTACACCGGCAAGATCGGCACCCAGGCCAACGGCATCTTCGCGCTGGACTACGACACCAAGGCTGGCAAGAAGCGCGCGCTGTACACGCAGTTTGAGAACTCCGACGCGCGCCGCTTCATCCCCTCGTGGGACGAGCCGAACTACAAGGCCACCTTCGACCTCACCGCCACCGTGCCGAGCGCGGACATGGCGGTGAGCAACATGCCCATCGTCTCCAAGAAGGACCTCGGCAACGGCATGACCGAGGTGCACTTCGGCGAGTCGCCGAAGATGTCCACTTACCTCTTGTTCTTCAGCGTGGGCGAGTTCGAGCGCGCCACGGTGAAGTCCGAGGGCACCGAGATCGGCGTGATCACGCAGAAGGGCATGGTCGACCAGGCCGACTTCACGCTCGACTCGGCCAAGGCCGTGCTGCATGAGTACAACGACTACTTCGGCGTGAAGTATCCGCTGCCCAAGCTGGATAACATCGCCGCACCGGGCCAGAGCCAGTTCTTCTCGGCGATGGAAAACTGGGGTGCGATCTTCACCTTCGAGTACGCGCTGTTGCTCAACCCCACCATCTCCACCCAGGGCGACAAGCAGCGCGTGTTCAACACCGCCGCGCATGAAATGGCGCACCAGTGGTTCGGCGACCTGGTGACGATGAGCTGGTGGGACGACCTGTGGCTCAACGAGGGCTTCGCCTCGTGGATGGCCGAGCGCACCACCGAGAAGCTGCACCCGGAGTGGCACACCAACCTTGACCTGGTCGGCACGCGCGAAGGCGCGATGTCGCTGGACGCGGTCGCCACCACCCACCCGGTGGTGCAGCACGTGGAGACGGTGGAGCAGGCCAGCCAGGCGTTCGACTCGATCACCTACTCCAAGGGCCAGGCGGTGATCACCATGCTCGAGGCCTATGTGGGCCCGGAGACCTGGCGCACCGGCGTGCGTAACTACATCAAGGCGCACGCCTACGGCAACACGGTGTCCGATGACCTGTGGAAGTCGGTGCAGGCCGCGGCCGGCAAGCCGATCACCCAGATCGCGCACGACTTCACGCTGCAGCCGGGCATCCCGCTGATCCGCGTGCAGACCACCGCCTGCAACGCCGGCAAGACCGAGGTGCTGCTGAGCCAGGGCGAGTTCACCAAGGATCGCCCGAACAAGACACCGCTGCGCTGGCACGTGCCGGTGATCGCCAAGACCCTCGACGGCAAGCCGGTCACCACCGTGGTGGACGGCAAGGGTTCGGTGACTGTGCCGGGCTGCGGCCCGGTGCTGGTCAACGCCGGCCAGACCGGCTACTACCGCACGCTGTACTCGTCTGCGCAGTTCGCGGCACTGAAGGGTGACTTCGCCAAGCTGGCACCGATCGACCAGCTCGGCCTGATGGGCGACACCTGGGCGCTGGCGATGGCCGGCCAGGAGCCGGTGGCCAACGTGCTGGAGCTGGCCAAGGCCACACCGGCCGACGCCGATCCGCAGGTGTGGGGCGAGGTGGCCGGTTACTTCGAAGCCATCGACAGCTACTACAAGGGTGACGAGGCGCGCCAGACCCGCTTCCGCGCATTCGCGCTGGAGCGACTGCGCCCGGTGTTCGCGCGCATCGGCTGGGAAGCCAAGGCCGGCGAAAGCGTGCCGACCGCGCTGCTGCGCACGCAGATGATCGGCACCCTGGCCAGCCTGGGCGACAAGGACGTGATCGCCGAGGCGCGCCGCCGCTTCGCCGCACAGAAGACCGACCCCAACGCCGTGCCGGTGCCGCTGCGCAAGACCATCACCGCCATCGTCGCCCGCAACGCCGACGCCGCCACCTGGAACCAGTTGCACGACGAGGCCAAGGCCGAAACCACGCCGCTGATCAAGGACCAGCTCTACGCCATGCTGTCGGTGGCCAAGGATGACGCGCTGGCCAAGCAGGCACTGAATCTGGCGCTGACCCCGGAGCCGGGCGCCACCAACAGCGCAGGCATGATCCGCATCGTGTCGTACGACCATCCGGACATGGCGTTCGACTTCGCCGTGGCGCACCGCGAGCAGGTCGACAAGCTGGTCGACTCCACCTCGTCCAGCCGCTACTACCCGGCCCTGGGCGCCACCTCGTTCAAGCCGGAGATGATCGACAAGATCAAGGCGTACGCCGACGCGCACATCGCCGAGGGCTCCCGCCGCGTGGCCAACACGGTGATCGCCAACATCCAGTACCGCATGATGATCCGCAACGATCGCCTGTCGGACGTGGATGCCTGGTTGGCGAAGAACGCCGACTGATCGGTGTTGCAGCCCAAGCGATGAAAGAAGCCCCGCGATGCGGGGCTTCTTTTTTGGTCGCTCGGGGGGCGCGGTCTATTGCGCACGATCAAGCGGATGACGAGCTCCTGGCGCATTCGCGGGAATGACGGCCACGGAGGTCCGCCGCCATCTCACATCTCCAGTGCGCACAGCACCCCCTGGAGGAGCCCGCTCGCGGGCGATGCTTTTGGCTCCGATGTCACATCAAAGCGAAAGGCATCGCCCGCGCGCGGGCTCCTACAGGGGATTGCAGTGCCCCTCGCGAGGCTGCCTAAATGCTTTCGTTGTGGCGCATCCGGGCCGAAGACTTCTGCCGCAGCAGTGGCGAGGCGCGCCACTTCGACGTCGACACCCCGAACCCGCTGCAGCGATTCTTTCGATCCGATCCTCAACGTCGCCCGTAACGGGGCGCCGCCTCGTTCACCTGCGGATCGCCGGCCAGGATAAGGCGCGGCCGCAGCCAGTCGGCGAATTCCTGCTCGGTGATGCTGCCTTCGGCGAGGGCGATGTAGATCGGATACAGCTCGACGTCGTCGGCCTGCAGTGCCGCATCGTTGAGAAGAATGAAGGTTTCGCAGAGCACGGCGGCAGTACGCTTGTTGCCATCCATGAAGGGGTGATTGCGCGCCAATCCGAAGGCCAGGCAGGCGGCAAGATCGGCAAGATCCGGAGGCGGTTCGCCGTAGGCATGGCGTTGCTGAGGTCGCCCCAGCGAGGAGTCGAGCAAGCGTTCATCGCGCACGCCAGCGATGCCGCCGTGCTCGGCCAATTGACGATCATGCACGGCGAGGGCCAGCGCCTTTTCGATCCATACGATCATGGCGAGTCCCCCTACTGAGCCAGCTTGTTGAGCAGGCTGCGCCGCTTGCGCATTACCGTTTCGGCCACCTCCATCTGCTGCGCCAACGTGGGATCGAACGCCGTCAGCCGCACGCCGTCCGGGGTCTCGATGGCATACAGCTCGTCGCCCTTTTCCAGCCGCAACCGGGCCAGCAACTCCTTGGGCAGGATGACGCCGGCGGAATTGCCGATGCTGGTGATCTTGAGCTTCATGGCGGGCTCCGCGTGATGGTTATAACGAATGTTATACCGCGCATCGGGCAGCGACAAGCAGGCCACCGCGAGCCTTGGACTCATGCTGCAAGCCACCCGGAGCGTGATCACCCCTCGCTAATCTCCTGTAGGAGCCCGCTCGCGGGCGATGCTCCTGGCTCTGATGCCACATCAAAGCGAAAGGCATCGCCCGCGAGAGGCCGGCTCCACCACGGCGGGGGCCACGTTGGGCGGGCTGCGGAGGGGATAGAGCGGGGGG
>NZ_JBQCCF010000029.1:0-22114 GCF_051962475.1 Dyella sp. | reverse complement strand
AGCCCGCTCGCGGGCGATGCCTTTGCTCCTGATCCACATCAAATGCAAAAGCGAAAAGCATCGCCCGCGAGCGGGCTCCTACGGGGGCGACGAAGCGGGACGCGCGCATCAGAACGGCATCCACTTGGAGTTGAAGAAGCGCGACAGCCAGCCCTGGGTGTTGGCGTCGGCCAGCGAGCCGCGACCGGTGTAGGCGATGCGCGCGTCGGCGACACGG
This sequence comes from Dyella sp., assembly GCF_051962475.1. Lineage (GTDB taxonomy): Bacteria > Pseudomonadota > Gammaproteobacteria > Xanthomonadales > Rhodanobacteraceae > Dyella_A. Next base: position 21,897 of record NZ_JBQCCF010000029.1, on the reverse strand, counting down.
CTGGAGGACACGCTGTTGTCCGGGTTGATGTCCTGCGGGCGCACGATGCCGGAGATGCGCACCATTTCCTGGCCCTGATTGATGGTCAGCCACTTCTCGCCGCGCACCAGCAGGTTGCCGTTGGACAGGCGCTGCGCCACGGTGACGGTGATCTGCCCGCTGAGCTGGTTGCTCTGGCTGGACGAGCCGTCGCCGGCGAAACTGCGATCACCGCTGAGGCCGATGCTGGCCGGGTTGCCGTTGAGCGTGACACCCTGGCCGAGGATCGTCGGCGCATCGAGCGCCGTCTTGTCTTTCTTGCTGGTGCTGGTGGTGGCCTTCTTGCTGGCCTGGGTGCTTTCCTGCAGCACGATGGTGAGGATGTCGCCCACGCGGTGCGCGCGCGGATCGGCGAACAGCTCCATGTTGCTGGCGTCATGGTAGATCGAGCCATCGGCCACCGGCGCGGCCTGCGGCTGCACCGGCGCCGTGGCGGCCCACTGACCGTCGTCGGCCGACGGACCCATCGTGGCGCAACCGGCCAGCGCGAGCGCGGCGACGGCGGCACCCAGGCGAAGAAGCGAAGTGATCGGGCGCATGGGCGTGCTCACATCTTGTCCGTGAGGTCCTGCAGCATCTGGTCGGTGCTGCTGATGGCCTTGGAATTCATTTCGTAGGTGCGCTGGGTCTCGATCATGTTGACCATCTCCTCCACCACGTTGACGTTGGAGGACTCGAGTGCGCCCTGCATCAGCGTACCCATGCCGTTCAAGCCGGGCTGGCCGGTCTGCGGCGCACCGCTGGAGGCGGTCTCCAGGAAGAGGTTGCCGCCCTGCGCCTGCAGTCCGGCCGGGTTGACGAAATCGGCCAGTTGCAGCGTGCCTACCTGCACCGAGGCGGCCGAGCCGGCGGTGGTCGCCGACACCGTGCCGTCGGCGCCGATGGAGATGCTCTGCACGCCGGCCGGCAGGGTGATCGCCGGGTCCAGCGCGTAGCCGTCGGCGGTGACCAACTGACCGTTGGCGTCGGTGTGCAGCGAGCCGTCACGGGTATAGGCCACGGTGCCGTCGGGCATCGACACCTGCAGGAAGCCGCGGCCCTGGATCGCCACGTCCAGCGAGTTGCCGGTCTGGCTGATACCGCCCTGGGTGAACAGCTTTTCGGTGCCGACCACGCGCACGCCGGTACCCAGCATCAGGCCGGACGGCGACAGCGTCTGCTCGGTGGTCTGCGCGCCGGGCTGGGCGCGGTTCTGGTACATCAGATCCTGGAACGCCGCGCGCGAGCTCTTGAAGCCGGTGGTGTTGGCATTGGCCAGGTTGTTGGAGATGACGTCCATGCGCGTCTGCTGCGCATCGAGGCCGGTCTTGGCGATCCAGAGGGAGGAAAGCATGGTTTTTGACTCCTGAGCGGTGACGGCAACCCGTCATCAACTCGACTGAAGCAATTTGGATGCCGACGCGGCGTTGTCTTCGGATGCCTTGATCGACTTGATCTGCATGTCGTACTGGCGCGAGAGCGCGATCATCTTCACCAGCTCGGACGAGGCGTTGACGTTGCTGTTTTCCAGCGCGCCCGAGGTCACCCGCACGGTCGCGTCGGGGGGCGCTGTGGCGCCGCCGGCCAGGTGCATCAGGCCGTCGCCGCCCTGCACCAGCTGGGTCGGATCGGGATTGACCAGACGCAGGCGGTCGAGCGCGGCCACCGTGGACGGGCCTTCGCCGATCGGCACGGTGGAGATCGTGCCGTCCTCACCGATGCGCAGCTGCGCGCTGGCCGGCAGGCTGATCGGCCCGCCGTTGCCCAGCACCGGGTTGCCGTTGGCGTCGGTGAGCAGCCCGTCGGCGGTGAGCTGCAGGTCGCCGGCGCGCGTATAGCCTTCCGAACCGTCCGGCGCCTGCACCGCGATCCAGCCGCTGCCCTGCACCGCCACGTCGAGCGAGCGCCCGGTGCTGGTGACCGATCCCTGCGTGGTGTCCGCGCCGATGCCGCGGGCCACGGCATTGATGCGTGTGGCCTCGCCCTGCCCCAGCACCGGCAGGCTCTGGAACGCGCTCAGCTCGCTCTTGAAGCCCACCGTGGAGGCGTTGGCCAGGTTGTGACTCACGGCTTCCTGGGCGCGCATGATCTGCGTCGCCCCGGTCATCGCCACGTAGAGGGAACGGTCCATGGGGATCGATTACCGCACCGCGTTGAACAGCGAGGTGGCCAGTGTGTTGTCGGTGGTGAGCACCTGCGCGTTGGCCTGGTAGTTGCGCTGCGCCTTGATCATGTTGACCAGCTGTGCGGTGGTGTCGGCCGTGTTGGACGACTCCAGCGCACCGGACTGCAGATCGCCGAACGTGCCGGTGCCCGCCGCACCCATCACCGCCGAACCGGAGTCGCCGCTGGCCGCCCAGGTGGTGTTGCCCACCTGGCGTAGGCCCTGCACGTTGGAGAAGTTGGCGATCGCGATCTGGCCCAGCTGTGTGCTCTGGTTGTTCGAGTAATACGCGGTCACCACGCCCTTCGAATCGATGTCGATGTTCGACAGCGTGCCGGCCTCGAAGCCGTTCTGATTGATCGATCCTGCCGAGTAGTCGGTGCCGAACTGGGTGGTGTTGGTGACGTTCACCGAGAGCGTCAACGGGTTGGCGCCGTTGCCCAGGTTGATCGGGTTGAACGCGAGGTTGCCGCCCACCGGCGTGGCCAGGTTGCCACTGGTGTCGAAGGTGAGCGACTGCGTGCCGGCGTTGTTGCCGTCCACGTACAGGTGCGCATCCCACGCGTTGGTGGCGGTCTTCACGTAGTACACAGTGGCTTGGTGCGAGCCACCCTGAGAGTCGTACACGGTCACCGGCGTGGCGGCATTGAACGAGGTGGCGTCGGTGGTGCTGAAGGCGGTCGCCGGCACGGCGGCGCTGGCCGGCAGATTGGAGTTCATCGTGACCAGCGAAGTCGCCGTGGCGTTGCTCTGCGAGGAGAGCAGCTTCAGGTCGGTCAGCGTACTGGTGTCGAAGCCACCCAGGCCGTTGGGCGGATACACCTGCAGGCGCGCGCCGGTGTTGGTCTGCACGTAGTCGTCCGGGCTCTTCTTGAAATCGCCGGCGCGGGTGTATTGCACGCCGCTGCCGTCATTGACGACAAAGAAGCCGTTACCGCTGATCGCCATGTCCAGCGAGTTGTTGGTGGTTTCGATGTCGCCCTGAGCGAACTGCTGCGCCACGTCCTGCAGACGGGCACCGCTGCCGGTGGCGGTGGAGTTGAGGTTCAGGCCGGTCACCGCGAACACGTCGGCGAACTCGGCGCGCGAGCCCTTGAAGCCGGTGGTGTTGGCGTTGGCGATGTTGTTGGCGATGACGTTGAGGTCGGACTGGGCCGCATTGATGCCGGTGAGCGCGGTGTTCAGAGCCATGATGTGTTTCCTCGATCTAAGGGATGTGGATGCAGCGCGTGCGTCAGAGGATCTGGGCCACCTGGCTGAGCGCGACGCCGCCCACGCCAGCCACCTGCAGGTAGGTGCCCACGTCGCTGCCGCCGTAGCCCACGGCGGTCACCTTGCCGGCGACATAGGTATCGAACGAACTGCCACCGTTGCTGGCGGCCATCTTGTAGCTGCCAGAGGGCAGCGCGTTGCCGGCGTCGTCCTTGCCGTCCCAGCTGAACTGGGTGAGCCCGGAACTGGGCGCGTCCACGGCCATCGTGCGCACCACGTCGCCGTTGGCATTGATGATGTTGACGGTGAGTTTGCCCGGCACGGTGACGTTGGCCGCGCCGCTGACCGCTGTGCCGCTGTAGTTGATCGTCGAGGCCGGCACCACCACCTGGCGGTCGACCAGGTTGGACGAGCCGAGCACCTGCGAGGTCTGCAGCGCGCCGTTCACCGTGCTGTTGAGCGTGTTCACCGCGCTGACCATGTCCTGGCTCGACTGCAGCTGGCTGAACTGCGCCATCTGCGAGACGAACTGGTTGTTGTCCACCGGGTTGGTGGGGTCCTGCGCCTGCAGCTGGGCGGTCATCAGCTTGAGAAAATCGCTCTGCGTCATGCCGCCGGCGCTGGCCGCCTTGCTGGCCTGGCCGGCCGCGTTGCCGCTGCCGGCCGTGCCGGTGGTGTTGTTGGTGTTGATGGTCATGCGTGGACTCCGTCGGACTACTTGCCGAGGTCGAGGGTTTTCACCATCAACTGCTTGGTGGTGTTCATCACCTCGACGTTGTTCTGGTACGAACGCGAGGCGGAAATCATGTTGACCAGCTCGTCGACGGGGTTGACGTTGCTGCCGTAGACGTAGCCGTTGGCGTCGGCCATGGGGTTGCCGGGCTCGTAACGGCTGGGGATCGCCGCCTGGCTCTCGGTGACGCCATCCACCTTGACGCCGACCGTGCCGGCATCGGCCATCGCCCCTTCCACGCGCTGCTTCACCGCAGCGAACAGCGGCTCCTTCGCGCGGTAGGCGCCCTGCTGGGTGCTGGACACGCTGTCGGCGTTGGCAAGGTTGCTGGCCACGGTGTTGAGCCGCAGCGACTGCGCGGCCATGCCGGAGCCTGCGGTATCGAAAATCTTGAACATCGACATGGCGGTTACCCGGTGATCGCGGTGCGCAGCATGCGGATCTGCGCGGTGATGAAGGCCAGCGAGGCCTGGTAGTGCACGCCGTTGGCGGCGAAGTTGGCCTGCTCGACCTGCTCGTCGACGGTGTTGCCGTCCATGCTGGGCTGGGTCGGGTTGCGCCACATCAGCTTGTCCGCGGCCTGCGCGGAGGGATCGACCTGACCGGCCGTGGGCGTGCTCAGCGCCAGCCCTTCGGAGCGGCCGCTGGCCTGCATCAGCGCAGCGCGGAAATCGAGATCGCGCGCCTGGTAGCCGGGCGTGTCGGCATTGGCCAGGTTGCCGGCCAGCACTTCACTGCGGCGCTGCCACAGACCCAAGGCCTGGGTGTGGATGCCGAACAGGTTGTCGATGGGTGCACTCATGGCTGGCCTCCGCGCGGTATCGGACCGCAGGAGGCTGGAGGCAAATCGCGTGCCACGACGTGGAAAGCCTTGGCACGACTGGCTTTTCGCCCGGCGGGATGCGCACGTCGGGAAGTCGAAGTCGGAAAACCGACGCGTTGCGGGGTGCGATCAGCCCGGCAGCAGGTCCAGCACCGCCTGGGCCAGCAGGTCTGGCTGGAACTTGGCGATGAAGCGGTCGGCGGCGACCTCCTTCACCATCGCCTCGTTGAACATGCCGCTGATCGAGCTGTGCAGCACCACCTTGAGCCCGCGCAGCGCGGGCGTCTCGCGGATCGCACGGGTCAGTGCGTAGCCGTCCATCTGCGGCATCTCGATGTCCGACACCACCAGGTGCACGCGCTCGGCCGGCTCCACCGCGGCAAGCTGTTGCAGCTTCTCCAGCGCGCGCACGCCGTCTTCCACCATCACGCATTCGATATTCATCTGGCGGAACACGCCCTCGATCTGCCGGCGCGCCACCAGCGAATCGTCGGCCACCAGCACGCGGCGCGGGTGCATGGCATGGCCATCCACCGCCCGCTGCATGTGCGCGGACAGCTCGCCGGGCGCGCCGTGGATGCTGGCCAGCACATGCTCCACGTCCACCACTGCCACCAGTGCGCCGTCCACGCGTGTGATCGCGTTGACCCGCGTGCCGAAGCCCAGTGCGGGCTCCGGCGTCACCAGCGCGCTGCCGTCGCAATGCACCATGTGCTTGAGGTCGGCCACCAGGAAGCCCTGCACGGTGCGGCTGAACTCGGTCACCAGCAGGTGAGCCGAGGCGACGTCCTTCAGCGGTGGGTAGCCCAGCGCGGCGGCCAGATCGATCACCGCGATGGTCTGGCCGCGGTAGTCGCAGCTGCCGGCAATCAGCTCGTGCGCGCCAGGCATGCGCTCCAACGGCGGCCGGCGCAGCACCTCGCGCACCTTGAATACGTTGATGCCGAACAGCTGCGCGTCGCCCAGCCGGAACAGCAGCATCGCCACGCGGTTGTGGCCGGCCAGCCGGGTGTGCCGCTCCACGCTCTCCAACAACGCACCGCTCATGCCGGGTTTCCTTCCTGAAGGCTGCACCGCACGCGCGGTGGATCAGCGGCTATCGGCGGCCGCCGCCGCGGCTTGAGTTCGCCCGCCCGCTCGGCCATGGCATGTGCCTTGCTTGCTCAAGTTCCGTCGCTGGCGGTCGATCCCCGCTGGCCACCTGAAAAGGAAACGTCCGTCCATGAGCTTCATCCGCAGCCAGCATCTGGCCGCCTTCGCCCAGGCCGCCGCCGCTGGCGACGAGGCACAACTCGCCCGACTGAGCGGCCAGCATTCCGCGCTGGCGCAGGCGCTCGCGCCGCTGCTCAAGCTGGCCGCCGGACGTCCGCCCGCCGCCGTGGCCCTGCAGACCATCGAGCAGCAGAGCCTGCTGCTGGCCGCCGCGCAGCAACTCGCGCAGGAACAGAAATCGATGGAGGAATCGGCCCGCGAATGCCGCGACAGCGTCGGGCGTTTGACGGACGGCAGCGCCGGGATCTCGACGGCGTTGCAGCAGGTGGCTGCCGGCCTGGACAACGCCGACCAGGCGGGCCATGCCGGGGCCGGCAATGTCAGCGAGCTCGACGGCCAGCTGCGCTTGTTGCGCAGCGCGATGGCCGCGATGAACCGTAACCAGAACAAGCTGGCCGAACAGGTCGCGCAGATCCGCAAGCTCACCGGCGTGGTGCAGGAAATCGCCCACCAGACCAACCTGGTCGCGCTCAATGCCGCGATCGAGGCGGCCCGCGCCGGCGAGGCCGGCCGTGGCTTCGCCGTAGTCGCCGACGAGGTGAAGCAGCTGGCCGAGAAGACCACGCTGACCACCACCGAGATCGAGACCGTCACCAGCTCGATCGGCGAGTTCTCGCTGCAGCTCGACGGCGACGTGCGCCAGGGCATGCAACGGCTGGAGCGTGCCCAGCAGGGCATCGGCCAGGCCGATGCCTCGCTGCAACAGAACGCCGCCGCGCTGCAGCTGGCGCGCGAGCGCATCGGCAGCCTGCGCCAGAACCACGACGCCCAGCACGTGCGCGCCACCGCCGCGCAGGCCACGCTGGGTGCGCTGCAGCGCCGCGGCACCGAGGCGCGGCGGCAGTCCGAAGTACTCGCCCGTTCCGCCCTGCTCTCGCAGCGACTGGGGCTGGAATGGCTGGAAAGCCTCAGCGGCCGCGACCCGGCCAGCCTCAGTCTGACCGTGCGCGAATCGGCGCAGGGCATGCGCCAGGCGATGGAACTGGCGCTGGCCGAGCCCGCCGCACTGGATCGCCGCTGGTTCGACACCAGCGCCCTGCAGCGTGCGCTGCACCGCCTGCTCGTGCAGCACGCCGACCACCCGGCCGTGGCCGGCATGGAGGCCACCTGTGCGCGCCTGGGCGAGCGCGGCAATGCTTTCGTCGGCCTGCTGTGCGAAGGCAAGAAGGCCGAGGCCGGGGCGCTGGCCGGCGAACTCGAATCCGAACGCGAAGCGCTGGTGAACCAGCTCGCCCAACTGCTGGCCGACAGCTGATGATCCGCGTCGCCGCCTCGCTGCGTTACCTGCTGCTGACCCTCGCCGCTGTCGTGGCGAGGCCCGCGCACGCGGCCGAGGAGCCGATCAGCGCGTTCGCACAGCAGTGGCTGGCGGCGCAGTACAGCCTGCCGGGCAACCGGGTGAAGGCCAGCGCCGTGCCGGTGGAGGCAAGCCTGGGCCTGGCCGACTGCCGCGGGATGATGGTCGCCAGCCTGCCGCCGAACCTGCCGCCGCGTTCGCGCATGAGCGTGCAGGTGCGATGCACGGCGGGTGCCGGCTGGATCGTGCACGTGCCGGTGAGCCTGCAGATCTTTCGCGACGTGCTGGTCACCACGCGGCCGCTGCTGCGCGGCGACGGCGTCACGGCCAGCGACGTGCACAGCGAACCGCGCGACATCACCCGGCTTGGCTACGGCTATATCGATGATCTGGGTCAGCTTGGCGGCCGCACGCTGGCCCGCCCGCTCGGCCCCGGCAGCGTGCTGACGCCTTCGGCGCTGGGCGGGCGCGAGATGGTGCGGGCCGGCGACCATGTGCAGGTGGTGGCCCAGCTGGACGGCATCGAGGTGCGCGCCAGCGGCATCGCTCTGGGCAGCGGCGACAATGGCGCCCGCCTGCGGGTGCGCAACGAGGTGTCCGGCCGCGTGGTGGACGCCATGGTGAATGCACCCGGGGTGGTGCGGGCATTACCCTGAACGGATCGAAAGAACGGACCGATCGACCCTAAAGTTCCTGCCGACGCCGCCGATGACAGGGGCACAGGGCCTAAACCGACCAGAGAACGGACCCATGAATACGACCATTTCCAATAACGGCCTGCCCAAGCTTCCGCAGGCGAGCAGCAGCAAGGGCAGCGCCTCGTCGCAGGCTCCGGCCGGCGCCGCCGGTACCGAAGCGGGCGCCAGCGCAGGGGCAGCCGACAAGGTCAACCTGACCGATTCGGCCCGCGCTCTGCAGGAAGCTTCGCGCACCGGCGACTCCTCGCCGATCGACACCGCCAAGGTCGAGCGCGTGCGCCAGGCATTGGCCACCGGCACCTACCAGGTGAATCCGGAGCGCATCGCCGACGGCATGCTCTCGCTGGACCGCCAGATCGCCGGCGCCAAGCCGGCCGCGGGCGGCAACGCATGAGCGCCGCGCTGCAGGTCGAGCTGGACGGCGCGCTGAGCGCCGTGCTGGACGACATGCAGCGCTCGCTGGCCGTGCTGGCCGACGAGCTGGCCACCGAGCGCGCCGCCCTGCTGGCTGCCGATGTCCCCGCGATCGACGCGGCCGGCGCACGCAAGCAGCGGCTGATGCAGGCGCTGGAGCAGCTCGACGCCGAGCGCCAGCAGCTCGTGCTCAGCGCACCGCGTATCGCCGCAGCACAGCAGGCGCGCTGGCAGGAATTGCTGGGCCGACTACGCGAATGCCGCGACCTCAATCAGCGCAACGGCAGCATCGTCCAGCAACGCCTGGGCAGCGTGCGCCGCGCGCTGGCGATCCTCACCGGCCAGGACAGCGAGGCCGGCGTGTACGGCCGCAGCGGCGCCCTCCACGCCAACGCCCGCTCGCACATGCTGGCAGAAGTCTGACCCCCTCCCCGCGAGGCGCGCCAAGCGCCCCGCCCTGCGCGAAGAGTCACCATGAACCAAGTCGCCGCTGCTGCCTCCTCCGCCCTGCCGCCCGCCATGAGCACGGAGCAACCGCTGCCGGTAGTGCGCCTGCCGATGCTCGATGCCAAGCGGCAGTTGTTCGCCTACGAGATCCTGTTCCACCGCGAGGGCATCGACGAAGCGGCGCTGATGCAGCGCGTGCTCTCGACCATCCTCGATGGTGCACTGACCCGCCTGGTACGCGGCAACCGCACCTTCCTGCGCCTGTCGCGCGACCTGCTGCTCGAACAGACTGACGTGCTGCTGCACCAGCCCCGCTTCGGCGTGCTGCTGCGCCCGGAAGTGGCGCAGGACGCTCCGCTGATGGAGCGCCTGCAGCAGATGGCCCAGCGCGGCTGCCTGCTGATGCTGGACATCACCACGGCGGAAATCGCCGGCTCTGCCGCGCTGGAGGCGCTGCTGCAGATCGTGCAGTTCGTGCGGCTCGACGCCGGCGTGATGGCGCCGGAAGTACTGCGCGAAACCGCCCAGCAACTGCACGACCGCGGCATCTGGGTGGTCGCCGGCCAGGTCGACGACCATGCCACCTACCAGCGTTGCCTGGAGCTGCCGCTGCAGGCGATCCAGGGCCGTTACCTGCTGATCCCGGAAACCGTCGAGGTGCCGGTGCTCACCGCCAACCGGCTGAGCATGCTGCGCCTGATGCGCGAGCTGCAGGAGTCCAACCCGGGTCCGGTAGAACTGGGCGACATCATCCGCGACGACGCGATCCTCAGCTATAAGCTGCTGAGCTGCGTCAACTCCGCCTACTTCTCGCTGCCCAAGCAGTTGAAGTCGGTGCAGCAGGCGGCGATCTTCTTCGGCGTCACCCGCATGCGCAACTGGATCTACACCATGTCGCTCAGTGGCATGGACGATCGCCCGCCGGAGCTGCTGCGCGCCGCGTTGATCCGCGCGCACATGTGCGAAAAGCTCGCCTCGGGCTCTGGCATGGCGCGCGACAAGCAGGAGATGGCGTTCACCGCCGGCCTGTTCTCACTGCTCGACACGTTGATGTGCGCGCCGATGGAGTTCGTGCTCAGCCACCTGCCACTGGTGCCGGAAATTGCCGAGGCGCTGGTGGGTGGCCGCGGTCCGTTCGGTCCGCTGCTGGAGCAAATCTACGCCTGGGAAGCGGGCGAACTCACCGGTGTGAACGCCCAACCGCAGCGCATCCAGCGCATGGCGGCGATCTACCTGGAAGCCACCCAGTTCGCCGACCAGGTGTTCTCGCACGCCGAGGCACGTCCGAGCTGATGGCTGCCGATCGCCACGCCGGCGATCGATCTCTGAGGCGCCGGAGAGTTTTCGCCAGCGTCGTTTTTGTATGGCCTCGGTCTCGCTATGGTGCACGCTGAACGCATCGCGCTAAGCAGGCTCCCGGCAAACGCATCGAGCAAATCCGGCAGGATCGGTGCGGTATCGAATGAGGCGGTGACGCTGCCCCCCGCCGATGCCGCGCTCACTCCTGCGGCAGGCCGCTGCGGTGCCGACGCCACAGCGGCCAACCGGCCACCGCCAGCCCCAGTGCGGCCAGACCGAACCAGTGCATGCTGACGCGGGCACTGCCACCCAGCCACATCGCGCCACCGACCGCACCGATCAGCAGCGCGCCCAGGCCCACCGGCAGCAGCACGTCGCTGATGTGCTGCCGACGCTCCCATAGCAAGGCGAGCACGCCCAGCGCCGCCAGCAGGAGCGCGATCGCGCGGCGCGGCATGACCAGTTCGGGCGGCACCGGCAGATCGGGGAAGATATCCACCAGCGAACGATCGCCGATCTGCAACTCATAGCCCTTGCCGTCGGCCGCATCGGTCGCCGGCACCAGGGTGTCGCCATCGAGCCGGCCGACCAGGGTGACGGTCTGCACCGGCACCGTCTCCCAGCTCACCCGCAGGTCGCCCAGCCGCGGCGACTGCGGATGCGCGCTGGTGATGAAGTAGTCGCCGTCCTTGGAGAAACTGGCGGCCAGATTCGGCGGCAGTGCACGCGCGTCGGGCGTCAGTCGCGCGCTACCGGGCAACGCGTGCAGCAGTGGCGTGGAGAGGCGGAATCCACCCACGCGCACTTCGCCGGCGTCGAACTGGCGCCCCTCGATGGGGAAGTTACCGGGATTGGCGTGCCCAGCAGGATGCATGAAGCGATCGGAATCGATCGGGCGGTCGACCCAGTCCAGCTCGTAGTAGGCCACGCCGCCAACGATCACCTCGCGCCACTGGAACATCTCCACGTGACGGATCAGCACCGGCACGATCGCACTCTGGTTGAAGTCGACATCGCGCGGCGGCGCCACTACGTCCAGCGGCCCGGCCACGCGCACCATGTAGCCGTACTGCCCCCTTTGCGGCCCGACCTGCGAGCCCAGATCGAGCACCTCGCCCCCGTGTCGCTGCGCCGCCTGGCGGTAGGCGAGCAGGCCGTTCTCGGTGGATGCCAGCAAGGCGAGGCCGGCCAGCAGCAGCAAGCCGCCCAGCACCTTCAGCAGGACGTTGCCGGCAGCCAGCCCACCGGGCATGCGCAGACGGACCATCACGCCGCCTCCATCGCAGGCAACGCGCCGGCCACGGCTGTCCATTCGCGCGAGGTGCCGAAGCGCCCGCGCGCGTCGCAGCTCACCGCGGCCAGCGCGCAGTCGTGGTCGTGGGTGAAGAACAGACGCACGCCACGCGCGAGCTTGTCTTCCAGAAACTCGCGCTTCTCCTCGATCAGTTTCTCCGGCCAGCGGTCGTAGCCCATGGTGATCGGCAGGTGCACCCAGTGGCGCCCGGGAATCAGGTCGGCGCAGAACACCACGCCGCCCACCTCGGCCATCATCAGGCCCGGCGTATGGCCGTCCGAATAATGGAAGCGCACCGCCTCGCCCAGCGTGGCCGAGTGCGACCCCGTCACCAACTCCAACCGGCCACTAGCCTCGAGCAGGTCGCACAGTTCGGGAATGAACGAGGCGCGGTCGCGCGGGTGCGGATCGAGCGCGCGACGCCAGTGTTCGGCGCCTACCAGGAAGCGCGCATTGGTAAACAGCAGTCGGGGCGGCTGGCCTTCCGCCCACGGCGCGAGCAGACCGCCGGCATGGTCGAAATGCAGGTGCGAGAGCACTACCACGTGGATGTCTTCGTGCGACAAACCCACTTCGGCCAGCGCATCGAGCAGCACATGCCGCTCCTCCACCACGCCGTAACGATCGCGCAGGGCCGGCTCGAAGAACGCGCCGATGCCGGTCTCGAACAGCACGTTGCGGCCGTCCAGATCCTTCACCAGCAGGCAGCGACAGGCCAACGGGATGCGATTCTGCTCATCCGGCGCGATCCAGCGCGACCACAGCGCCCTGGGCGCATTGCCGAACATGGCGCCACCGTCGAGGCGCTGCGAGTTACCGATGAGCGAGAAACATTCCATGGGTCGGCCCTGCGGATGGAGCGCCGACTCAGGAACCGTCGCCGGCCCCGGTCAGCTGTCGGTATTTCAGGTCGAGCTGCGCGTCGGTTTCCACGTGGTCGGGGTCGATGATGATGCATTCGACCGGGCAGACCACCACGCACTGCGGCTCGTCGTAATGCCCGTGGCACTCGGTGCAACGGGCCGGATCGATCACGTAGAACTCCTCGCCCAGCGAGATCGCCTGATTGGGACAGGCCGGTTCGCAGACGTCGCAGTTGACGCAGGTATCGAGGATCTTGAGCGACATGATGCTTGAGCTGGCGGAGCGGGCGCACCGCACAGCTTCGCGGCGCGCCGAGCCGGACCAGGGTGGGGTCCGGCCTCCGCGAAAGCGGATTACATGGCGACGAAACGGAAGTTGGCGCTGGTCGGGGTGAGCACGTCGGTCACGCGCTGCTTGTCGGCCTCGTCGCCGATGAACAGCACGATGACGTCCTTGAACGACCCCGGCTTGGCGTCCTTGAACGCCGCGGCGACGAAGTCGGCGGTCTTGGCCGAGCTCGGGCCGGCAAACACCAGCATGTTGCCCGGCAGCACGCCGCGGGCGACCACGCCCTGCACCGCCTCGAGCTGACGGCCGTACTTGCCTTGCGAGTCGGCGTCATCGCCGGCCGGCACCAGGTAGGCGTACGGGCGATCGGCGGTCATGCCCTTCATGTTGGCCGAGACGATCTGACCGAGGTAGGCATTCCATGCCTTGCTGTCGTTCGGATCGGTCGGCTTGGAAACCTGTTGCGCCTGCTGGGTGGTCTGCTGCGCGTCGTCCTGCTTGTTGCAGGCCGAGAGCATGACGGAACCGGCCAGGGCGAGCGTGGCGGCGAGGACGAACTTACGCATGGTGGTCACCTTCGTTTTCAGGTTGCTTTTTGTGCCAGCGCTGGCGCATGGCCTGTTGCACCGCCGGATGCACGAAACCGGAGATATCCCCGCCGAGGCGGCCGATCTCTCGCACCAGCGAGGAGGAAATGAAGCTGTACTGTTCAGCCGGGGTGAGAAACAGCGTCTCGGTCTGGGGAATCAGGTGGCGGTTCATACTGGCCAGCTGGAATTCGTACTCGAAGTCGGACACCGCGCGCAGCCCGCGGATGATCACGCCCGCACCGATCTGCTCCACGAACTGCGCCAGCAGGCAGTCGAAACCGCGCACTTCCACGTTGGGCAGGTCCGCCAGCGCGAGGCGCGCCAGCGAGATGCGCTCCTGCAAGGTGAAGCCCGGCCCCTTGCCCTTGTTCGGGCTCTCGGCCACCGCCACCACGATGCGCTCGAACAACGGCGCGGCGCGCGCCACCAGGTCGGCGTGACCGTTGGTGATCGGATCGAAGGTGCCCGGATAGACGGCCAGGCGCGTGTTGACCGACGGCTTGATCACGGATGCTCGGCAAACCGAATGAATGAGCGTTTAGCTTAACGGAACCGCCACGGCCCGGCGATAGAGCGCGTGGCGCACCTCGCCGGCCTGCGCCTCACGATGGAGCAGCCACTGGGGCGGCAACGCCGGGACGTGGTCGCGCGGCGACTCCACGTAGATCCACGCCGCGGGGCTGAGCCAGCCCTGCTCCAGCCGTTGCGCCAGCGCGCTCCACAGGTCGGCGGCGAACGGCGGATCGAGCCAGACCAGATCGAACGGCCGAGGCGGCCCGGCGAGGAAGCTAGCGGCATCGACCGCATCGACGCTCGCGCCAGCCACCTTCAGCCGCGCCAGGTTGGCCCGCAGCGCCTGCGCTGCGGCCGCCTGCGGCTCCACGAACTGCACGCTGGCCGCCCCGCGCGACAACGCCTCCAGGCCGAGCGCACCGGTACCGGCGCACAGGTCGAGCCCGCGCGCCCCGGCGATCACCGGCGCCAGCCAGTTGAACAGTGTTTCTCGCACCCGCTCCGGGGTGGGTCGCAGACCCGGCAGGTCGGGCACGTCCAGGCGGGAATTGCGCAGGCTGCCGCTGATGATGCGGATGCGTCCGGGCGCGCGCCTCATCGGGCGACGCCCTCAGCGGGCAGTTCGGATCGGGGTGATAGCATGCCGCCCATTGTCTTCGAATCGCCCCCGCAATGCTCAAGTTCTGGAAGAAGAAGCCCGCCGACGGCGAGCCGGCGCCGGATGCAGCCAACGCCCCTGCCGATGCCGCATCGGTAACGGCTCAAGCCCCCGCGGCGCCGGCTGAGCTGGCCCCGCAAACGCCCCCCGAAACCTCCCCCGACGCGGATGCGCCGGACGGCACGGAGCCGGTCAAGCGCAGCTGGCGCGAGCGCCTCGCTGGCAGCGGCTTTGCCCGCAGCCTCGGCTCTCTGTTTGTGCGCCACCCGCGACTGGACGACGAACTGCTCGATGAGCTGGAGACCACGCTGATCACCGCCGACGTGGGCGTCGAAGCCAGCACGAGTCTGGTCGAGGCGCTGCGCAAGCGCATGCACGCGCGCGAATTTGCCGATGCCAACGCCCTGCTCGGCGCGCTGCGCCAGGCGCTGGTCGCACAACTGCTGCCGGTGCAGCAGCCGCTGGACGTCTCCGCCCACAAGCCCTTCGTGGTGCTCACCGTCGGCATCAACGGCGTGGGCAAGACCACCACCATCGGCAAACTGGCGCGGCGTTATCGCGATGAGGGCCGCAGCGTGCTGCTGGCTGCCGGTGACACCTTCCGCGCCGCGGCGGTGAACCAGCTCAAGACCTGGGGCGAGCGCAACCAGGTGCCGGTGATCGCCCAGGGCCAGGACGCCGACTCGGCCAGCGTGATCTTCGATGCGCTGCAGGCCGGGCGCTCGCGCGGCAGCGATGTGGTGATCGCCGACACCGCCGGCCGCCTGCATACCCAGGGCGGCCTGATGGACGAACTGGGCAAGATCGCGCGCGTGCTGAAGAAGCTCGATCCGGCCGCGCCGCACGAGGTGCTGATGGTGATCGACGGCACCACCGGCCAGAACGCAGTGAGCCAGGTGCGCCAGTTCCGCCAGATCGTCGGCGTCACCGGCCTGGTGGTGACCAAGCTCGACGGCACGGCGAAGGGCGGCGTGGTGTTTGCGCTGGCGCGCGAGTTCGGCCTGCCGATCCGCTTCGTCGGCCTGGGCGAGACTGCCACGGACCTGCGCCAGTTCGACGCCGAGGCCTTCGTCGACGGCCTGCTCCCCGCCCGGCTCGGCAATGACTGAGCCGCGCATCGCGGATCCGTGCGAATGACGCGCCGCTGGCGCATGGCGCTGCTGGCTAGTGCCGGCGTGGCGGCGGCGCTGGTGCTGGCCACCGTGATCGGCGTGTACTGGCTGCTGCAGCCGGACCGCTTCACCGCCACGCTGCAGGCGCAGGCGCGCGCGGCCGGGCTGGAACTGCACCTGGCCAGCCCCGCGCACCCCACGCTGTTTCCCCGTCCTGCGCTGGAACTCGAGGGCATCACGCTCAACGAGCAAGGCGCCAGCATGCCGATCCTGCTGGCAGCGCGCGGACGCCTGGCGCTGCCCTGGCGCACCCTGTTTGGCGGTCCCACGGCGATCGCCCGGCTGGAGATCGACGCGCCGCGGGTCGACCTGGACGCGCTGCAGGCCTGGCTTGCCGGCCTGCCGGCGGCCGATGCCGCTCATCCGCCGCAGATTCCCCGCATCGACACCGGCATCCTGATCAGTCGGGCCAGCCTGGTGCGCGGCAATGACATCCTGCTGCAGAACCTGGCACTGGAGACCGGGCAACTCCATCCGGGCAAGCCGTTCTCGCTGGACCTGACCGGCCGTGATGCAAGCAACGATCTCGTGCAATTGCGCCTGCTCGCCACCCCGCGCACCAGCGGTGCAGGCATGCAATTCGAGAACATCGTGCTGCACCTGTCGCACGGCGCGGGCATGGCGGCCGACCTGCGCGGCAGCGCGCGCTGGCACGGCGCGGCCGATGCGTCGGCCGATCTTGCCGGCCAGCTCGACAGTGCCGACAGCGGGCGCTACGACGTGACCCTGCGCCTGGCGCCGGCCAACGCGCACGATCCGCTGCTGCTGGCGCTCAAGCTCGACGGGCCGGCCAACCACGTCGATCTGCGCGTGCCACCGCTGCAACTGGCCAGCTGGTGGTCCCAGCTCGGCAACGGCGGCAGCGCCGCCCTCACCATGCCGCCCGGCCAGGGGCACGTGGATGCCGACCGGCTCGACGTCGGCAGCATCAGCGTGGAAGGCCTGAGCGTCGATATCGGTAAGGACATCCCCGCCGCCACAGCCACGGCCGCCACCTCGCCATGAGTGACACGGTTGCCGACCGACTGCTGCGCTGGTTCGACCAGCACGGCCGCAAGGATCTGCCCTGGCAACAGGCGGGCACGGACGGGCAGCGCGACGCTTACCGGGTGTGGCTGTCCGAAGTGATGCTGCAGCAGACCCAGGTCGCCACGGTGATCCCGTACTTCCAGCGCTTCGTGGAAGCGCTGCCGACGCTGGGCGATCTGGCCGCTGCCGATGAAGACGTGGTGCTCGCCCTGTGGTCCGGCCTCGGCTATTACCGGCGCGCGCGCTTCCTGCACCAGGCAGCGCAGCGCTGCGTTTCCGCCCACGACGGGGCGCTGCCCCCTGAGATCGACGCGCTTTGCTCGCTTCCCGGCATCGGCCGGTCCACCGCCGGCGCCATCCTGGCGCAGGCCCACGGGCTGCGGCTTCCTATCCTCGACGGCAACGTGAAGCGGGTGCTGACGCGCTATCACGGCATCCACGGCGATCCGGGCCAGAGCGCGATCGAACGAACCCTGTGGCAGCTCGCCGAATCACACACTCCCGCGGCCCGCGTGGCCGACTACACCCAGGCCATCATGGATCTGGGCGCAACCGTGTGCGTACGTAGCCAACCCCGCTGCGCCGAGTGCCCACTGCAGAGCGACTGTGTCGCCCATCGTGACGGCCTCACCACCCAGCTGCCGACGCCCAAGCCCGGCAAGCGCCAGCCCGTCCGCAGCACGCTGATGCTGGTGCTGCGCGATGAATGTGGGCGCGTCCTGCTGGAGCGGCGCGGGCCACAAGGGGTCTGGTCAGGACTGTGGAGCCTGCCCGAAGCGGCCGACCCGGATGCGGCGTGGCGCCTGGCCCAGCAAATCGCCCATGTGGACGACGCGCAGCCCCTGCCACCCTTCACGCATGTCTTCAGCCACTACAAACTGTCGGTGGAGCCACTGCTGTTCGATCGCGCCTACGCACGTGACGGCGTCGCCGACCAACCACTGCAGCGCTGGTGTGACCGCGCGGCCTGGGCCGCCTTGGGTCTGCCCGCCCCGGTGCGCGTGCTGCTGCAGAACCTTCACGCTGATCACGAGGAAGCACCATGAGTCGCATCGTCCATTGCAGCAAGCTGGGCATCGATGCCGAGGGGCTCGATTTCGCGCCTTGGCCCGGCGCGCTGGGCCAGCGCATCTATGCGGAGATATCCAGGCAGGCGTGGCAGCAATGGCTGGCGCACCAGACCATGCTGATCAACGAGAATCGCCTCAATCCGCTCGACCCCGGTGCCCGCTCGTTCCTCGCGCGCGAGATGGGGAAATTCCTGTTCGAGGGCGGTGCCGAACAGCCCGCAGGCTACGTTCCGCCCGCGCACGAGTCTTGACGCCGCTGGACGCATCCAGTTTAATGCGCGGCTCCACGACGCACCGGCCACGGCCTCTCATGCATCGGCGGACCCATACCCTGGCCGGGTAGCTCAGTTGGTAGAGCAGGGGATTGAAAATCCCCGTGTCGGCGGTTCGATTCCGTCCCCGGCCACCATGACATCGAAAGCCCGCCTATTGGCGGGCTTTTTCGTCCTTGGCCCCGGCCCGGGGTACGGCTGGCATGGCGTTCTCCAGGCCTGATTTCCGTGGTCCCGGCCGAAAACCGCCAGTTCCACGTGACCCATATCGCGAAGTCGTCGACTGACGCAATGGTATGTTGTGCGCGATCTCACGATCACCGGCAGTCATCACTTCTGAGAAAGGGGACAAGCAATGCTCAAGATTTCGCGTATTTACGCAGTGGCCGCGGCCGTTCTGGCACTAGGCCTGTCCGGCATCGCCCAGGCAACGGATGCGCCATCTTCCGGTCTAGGTCAGTCATGGCCGAATGCCACCGACGTCAGCGCCAACCCGCATTGGCACGTGTATGTGTTTGAGAAGGACGGCGTGCGCTACGTGCAGGTGAACGACACCAACGGCGGCGTGCATGGTGCCATCGCTACTGCTGGCGGCCAGGTGCTCGTACTGCCGATCGGCAGCGACGCACAGAACGTGACCACCTCCACCGGTTCGACGACAGACCCGACCAGCACCTCGGCGGATACGGTCTACGACGACGGGACCGTAAAGATCAGTGCGACCGTGCAGCCCACCGGCGCCGTGCTGATGGCCGTGAAGACTGGATGCGATGATCCGGTCGAGTGCAACACGCATATCGCTCCGTCGTCGCCCTGACGGGCTGTACCGATTCGGTAGTGATCAAATCACTACCGAATCGTCTGCGAGGTCATGCATCAAGACGCTCACACTTCGCCCTTGGTGAGACTCCCTGGAGCGCAACTGACCACGGTAAAGCGCAATACGGTCCTCGACCGCATTTAGCCCCCCACCGCTGGAAGACAACCGCAGCAAAAGATCATCGTGCTTGACCTGCGGCTTTGTCGCCTCTCCCAAGGCCCCTTCAACCTTCAGGAATATCCAGCGCGAACCGCCGCGTAGCCCCACCCTCACGTGGACCCGAATGCTCGTCGCATGGGCGGCATCACACAGATACGCGATGAGATCGCAAGCCGAGCGATAGAGGGCCACCTGAGCACCATTCGACAGGTGGTCAATGTCCCGATCGCGAACATTGCACCAGTATCGAATGTCTGAATCATCCAGGGCTCGTGCAATGGCCCCTTGGCGAAGCGCAGCCGCCAGCCCGCCCTCTCGCCAGACCATCGGATGCAGGCTGTCTGCAAGCCTGAATAGCTGCTGCTGGGTAACCGCGGCGCGTAACCGATAATCCCGCTCATCCTGTACGGGAAGCATGTGGCGGAGTCGCTCCAGAAGCTGGCTGTAAGTAGCCTGCACTCCCTCGCGCACATGCTCCAGCGCGTCAGAGGTCTGCCTGAGCTGCATTTCTCCGAGAATCAGGTTCCTCTGCGCAAGCGCCAGCGCCATCCGGGCATCACTCCGACCGCGGGATTCGCGCTCATCGAGCATCGCGATACGGTCACCCAGGAGAAGCATCGTCGTGATGGCAAATGCCATGAAGACCTGGGCTTGCAAGGTGCCCGCGTCGTAGCGCTCGGGCATGGTCAGAACGATCGCGACACTCGCGGCCGCGCCACCAAGTGCAGCACCATGCCAGCCGTGCCTCAGTGCCATCCAGATTACAGGCAGGAACATCCCCATCCGACAAGCCTGACGCAGGCTTTCCTGGTCCGTCGAAAGACACAGCCATACGAAAATGGCCAGACTGGGAAAAACGACGGACAGAACCTCAACCACCAAGCTGCTGGAGAGCACCTGCTTCAGGCTGACCAACCCGTTCGCACGCAACTCCCGCACACAAAGCACCAGAGGAGCAAGCGTGAGCACGCCCAGGAAGTTGCCGATGAACCACCGCGCCGCATATACGGTGTAGCCGAGCTGGGGATAGTTCGCAGGAAGTTTGGTTTCGGAAAGGGTGATCAGATTGACGCTCGTCCAGAGCACGGCGCAGATCAGCGTGCAAAGCAGGAGCGTCAACACTTTCACATGACCGCTGGAATCGAACATGCCCAACGAGCGCTTGCACCAACGCACCACCGGCATCGCCAATGCGATCGGCGGGAATGCATAGAGAACCGACCACAGCACGCCATATCGCTCACTATGAGTGAACCCGATCGCGCCCAAGGGCACCATCTCGCCAACGACCAGCGCGGGCCAATAGCGGTAAGGCACAAGCAGCAGGGCGCACAGACGGAAACCGGCGAAGATCACCCAGTGCGAAAAAGAAATCTGGCGAAGCACGACGAAACCAAGCGCGTAGCCAAGCGCCACCGCAGCGTGCCTGAACAACTCAACCCATCCACTTCCCTGCTTAGACATCGACCGCTCCCCCTGCACTGGCTACGTCCGTCGAACATCCCCCGGCAGACCGGCGGCGAGATCACTGCCGCGCATGACCGCCGCAATCATCGTATGCGTCACCCCCAAACACAAGCGATGGGGGATGGTCAAGATGAGCACCCCAGCTGGGGCTGCTTGCTGCCTCACATTCCTCCCACGGAACGATCAGGTCCCGGCCCTGCGCAGCCTCCATTGTCGACCCCTAAAACATCTGCAGTTGCGATGTACGGCACGCTGTCGAAGCGCCACTCCCCGGCTGCGGCCATCGGCCGCTCAGCGGGGAAGCTGAACAGTTAACGGCCGAATATGCCCGCGGCTTGAGCGCCCCCTGACGCGAGCCCGCCCAAGCCACCACAATAGCGTTCTCGACCCGCCATTCCTGCCCCATGCACAAGCAGCCAGTGTTTTTCGACCCCACCGGCCGACGGGCCAGCCGACTGTCGCGAGTGGGGCTGACACTCGCCGTGATCAGCACGCTGTTTGCCATCGCGTTCGTGCTGAGCCTGTTCGTCGGGCCGACCATGGCGGGCCTGCAACTGGGTCGGCACGGCAAGGGGCTGCATGCACTGAACGGCGTGAAGATGGCCGCCCCGGCGTTGGCCAAACGGGCCGCCCAGCTCGCTGCGGAAGTGCGGGCGCACCATCACGGCAATCACGGTGCACGCACCCGCGCGGCACTCCGCACGCCGCCGCCCTCACTGGACAAGCCCACCGGCCGCGCATTGGCCATCGGCTTCTACGTGAACTGGGACGACAGCAGCTATCCCTCGCTCAAGCGCGCCTTGCCGACACTGGACTGGGTCGTTCCCAGCTGGATGAGCATCAGCGGCCCGGACATGGCCCTCAAGACCAGCGTCGATGCCAAGGCG
The DNA here is from genome assembly GCF_051962475.1 of Dyella sp. Classification (GTDB taxonomy): domain Bacteria; phylum Pseudomonadota; class Gammaproteobacteria; order Xanthomonadales; family Rhodanobacteraceae; genus Dyella_A. The sequence continues at coordinate 437 of NZ_JBQCCF010000029.1, read as the reverse complement.
CTCGACCTGATCCGCCGCGAGAAGCCGTCCACCCCGATCCTGCCGCTGCTGCAGAATGCGATGAACACCCAGTGGGACGGCCCGGGGCTGGCGAAGATGCTCGCCAATCCCGACCTCCGCCACGAGCGCATCGCGCAGATCGTGGCGTTCCTCGACGCCAACCGGTTCCAGGGCGTCACCGTGGATTTCGAGGAGGTGCCCGACAACGCGCAGGGCGACTTCAAGCAGTTCCTGGGCGAGCTGGCCGACGCGTTCTCGCCGCACGGCTGGGGCATCGTGCTGTCGGTCCCCTTCGATGACGAGGCGTGGGATTACGCCGCCTACGCCAAGATCGTCGACTTCGAGCTGTTGATGGCCTACGACCAGCACTGGGCCGGCAAGGACGCGGGCAGCATCGCCGCGCAGGACTGGTTCGAGAGCAGGCTCGACAAGCGCAT
>NZ_JBQCCF010000028.1:0-79000 GCF_051962475.1 Dyella sp. | reverse complement strand
TAACACCAAAAAGCGGGGGCAAAGCACCCCCCCGCGCCGGCTAACAAACGCTCAATGACCTTCGGCGGCACCGAACATGGCTTTGGCGTAGATCACGCCCAGGCCGTAGCCGCCGCCGTTGACCTTGGCGATGCTGGTGGTCAGCTCGTAGGTGGCGGTACGCGCCCAGTCGCGCTGCAGCTCCAGCAGGTACTGCAGGCTGGTCATCGGCCGCGCGCCAGCCTGCACCATGCGCTGCATGGCGCGCTCGTGCGCCTCGTCGGAGATGTCGCCGCTGGCGTCGGCGATCACGTACACCTCGAAGCCCTGGTCCAGCGCCGAAAGCGCCGGACCCACGACGCACACACTGGTCCACAGGCCGGCGAGCACGATGCGTGACTTGCCGATGGCGTTGACGCGCTCGGCGATGCGTGGGTCTTCCCAGGTGTTCATGCTGGTGCGGGCGATCGCCGCCACACCGGGGAAGGTTTCGCTGATCTCGTTGAAGATCGGGCCTGAAAAGCTCTTCTCCGCCACCGTGGTGAGAATGGTCGATACGCCGAAACCGGCCGCCGACTTCGCCACCAGCGCGGCGTTGTTGCGCAGCAGGACCGGGTCGATCGACTTGGTCGCAAACGCCATCTGCGACTGATGGTCGATCAGGATCAGCGTGTGGTCGCCCGGGCTGAGCAGGGTCTTGCCGGGAACAGGGGTGGCCTTGGCCATGACGATTTCTCCATGGAGTGGTGAGGGACGGGGCACGCAGTGCGTGGGCCGATCAGTGGGTGAGGTAGGGGAACAGGCCACCGCGGGCGGCGCTGCCATCGACTTGCGCGATGCAGCGCAGGGTCGCGCTCATGCCGAGCGCCGATGGGTGTTGCGCGCGGCGACGTATTGCCGGGGCGAGCAGCCGGCCACGCGACGGAACGAGCGAGTGAAGTGACTCTGGTCGGCGAAGCCCAGCATCGCGGCGACGTAGGCGATGGAGTGGCTGCCGGCAAGGAGCAGCTGCTTGGCGAGATCGACCTTGGCCGTGAGCACGTACTCCATCGGGCTCTGGCCGAAGCTCAGGCGAAACATGCGGGCGAAGTGGAAGCGGCTCATGCAGGCGACGGAGGCCAGCTCGGACAACGTGATGCGATCGGCCAGGTGCTGCTCGATGAAGCGCATCACCCGACTGCGTGCGGTGATAGTCAGACCATGCTCGCCGGCCCGGTGCGGTGCAGGCGGCACAGGCCAGGACGTATTGCGCAGTTCGCTCCAGGCGAGAGAAGGCAGCACATCGGGATCGAAAGAGGACATGGCTCGCTTCCTTCTGGTGATCGCGCGATGGCAGGCGGTGCGGCCAGGGCGAGTCGCGGGGCGAAGAGAAGCTTGGTCGTGGCGGTGGTCATGCAACAGCCCCGATCTCGTAGCCGTTACACCACTCGATCGAGTGATGCCGTTTGTCATGTGCATGACACACACCTAACCGCGAGGCTTGCGCGGAAGCACGCGGTGCCGGCCGTAGATGCGCGCATCCAGCGAGTACGCGCCGGGACCGATGAGCGTGAGCGAGCCGGCCATCAGCAGCACCAGCAAGTTCTGCTCCCAGCGATCGCCCCCCTCGGTCAGCAGCGTCACCGCGGCGTTCACCACGGCGGCGATACTCACCAGCGGCGTGAGGACGCCCAGCAGCAGGGCGCCGCAGGCGAGCGCCAGTGCCGGCATCCACCACGCCAGTGAAGTCAGCAGCGATGCCGAGGGCACCACACCGGCCAGCGCCAGGGCCAGACTGCAACGCAGCAGCGCAAGCCCGAGGCCTGCGCCCCCGGCAGGAAACATGGAGTAAAGGCGTTGCACGGGTGCAAGGCTAGTTTTCGCATCGCCTGCGTGAATCACTCCGCGGAGTGAAGTGTGCATCCCCCAAACCGGGGAGGCGGAGTTTTGCCGATGCCCTTAAACCGTAGGTTTAGCGCGGCGGGACCCGGCATGCTTCACCTAGTACATCGGCTGGCGCGAGCGCAGGCGCGTCGGCTGCGCCTGCTCGCGACATGGCTGCTGATGTTTGCGATGGGCGTGTCGGGCCATGCCCGGGCCGACGCGGCGCATTCGCTGCAACTGTCGTCGTGGTCGATGCAGCGCGGGGCACCGGCGGACATCTGGGCGATTGCCCAGGGTGCCGACGGATTTCTGTGGCTGGGTACCGGCACCGGGCTGTACCGCTTCGACGGCGTGACCTTCGATCCGGTCGTACCGCCGCGCAATCGCGCCTTTGCGTCGAGCAACATCACCGCCTTGAAGATGCTCGCTGACGGTACGCTGTGGATCGGGTTCTACAACGGCGGCGTGGCCGCGATGCGCGATGGTGTGGTGCGCCGCTTCGGCCCGGAAGAGGGTTTCCCAGCCGGCATGGTGCAGGCGTTCGCTGTGCGCGATGACGGCAGCATCTGGGCCGCCACCAGCGGCGGCCTGGCGCGTTTCGACGGCCAGCGTTGGAAGGTAGTGGGGCGCGAGATGGGTTACCCCACGCGCCAGGCGTCGTGGATTCTCGCCGGCCGGGACGGTGCATTGTGGGTGACCAGCGGAACGCAACTGCTGGTCCTGCCCCGCGGTGGCACACAGTTCCAGCAGACGGGTATCGCGGTGGGGCGCTCGGCCGTGCTGGCACAGGCGCCGGACGGCACGGTGTGGCTCTCCGATGCACTGCATGGCACGCGTGCTTTGCCCGGTCTCGATGCCAGGCACATGTGTGCCGTCGATCAGGCATCGCTGCCCGCTACCGGTTTCGCTGCGGCCAAGCGACTGTTGTTCGACCGGCACGGCCAGCTGTGGGGGACTGATGCTCGCGAAGGGGGCGTCTACCGGGTGCGCGAGCCCGCACGAATCGCCAGCGGCCGCCCGCTGCAGCAAGCGGACATCGCGCGCCGCTATCGCCAGGGCGACGGGCTGAGTTCGGACATCGCCATCCCGCTGTTCGAGGACCGCGAAGGCAACGTCTGGGCGGGCACCAACCTCGGGCTGAACAGCTTTCGCCCCAGCAATGCGGTTTCGATCGAAGGGGTAGGGCTCACCCCGGTGGCGCACTATGCCCTTTCGATCTCTTCGGCTGGCACCGTGTGGCTCGGCTACGGCGGCGTGCTGTATCGCATCGAGCACGGTGAGCCGGTGGCGATGCTGCGCGGGCTGCCGGACCCGGGCGCCATGGTCGCTACGCCAAGCGGGGATGTGTGGTTCTTCTCCGGTGACGGCCTGCAGCGGATACGCGACGGTCGACCCGAGCCCGTTGCGCTTCCGCAAGGCGTGGACGTGTGGAGCATCGAGTCCATGACCGGCGACCGCAACGGTGCGCTGTGGGTGAGCTTTTCCCGTCACGGCATCTACCGCTACGCCAACGGTGCCTGGACCGCCTGGCGCGCTGACAAGGCGGTCGTATCAGGCGCACCGTTGGCGCTGGCGGCGGGGCAGGACGGCAGCCTGCTGGCCGGATACACGGGCAGCACGCTGGTGGTTGCACGGGGCATGCAAGTGCAGCGCTTCGGCGTGGCCGAGGGCCTGGACGTGGGGGCGGTCACCGCGATCACTACCGCAGCGGACGAGATACTGATCGGCGGCGACACCGGCCTGGCGCGCCTTCGCGACGGACGCATCGCCACGCTCTCCCAGGATCGCGTTGGCGCACTGCGCGGCATCTCAGGCATCGTGCGCGCCCCCGATGGGCAACTGTGGATCAACACCAGCACCGGCATCGTGCGCATCGCCGACGAGGAGCTCGACCGCGCCCTCAACGATCCGCAGCATCGCGTGGAGTACCGCCTGTTCGACACCCAGGATGGTCTCAAGGGCGTCGCGCTGCAGGCGAGCGTGTCGTCCACGGCGGGTCGCGACGCCGATGGCCGACTGTGGTTCGCCACCAATCAGGGCGTGTCGAGCATCGATCCGGCGCGCATCCATCACAACCGCCTCGCACCGCCGGTGATCATTCGCGCGCTGGTCGCGGACGGGCGGCACTACCCGGTCGCCGGCGACATCCGGCTGCCGAAGCAGACCGGCAACCTGCGCATCCGCTATACCGCTACCAGCCTGAGCGTGCCCGAGCGCGTGCGCTTCCGGTATCGGCTTGACGGAGTGGACGACCAGTGGCAGGACGCGGGCAACCGGCGCGAGGCGTTCTACACCAACCTCGCGCCCGGCCATTACCGGTTCCAGGTGATCGCCTCCAACGACGACGGCGTGTGGAACCGCGAGGGCGCCGGCGTAACGTTCTTCATTCCGCCGCTGTTCTATCAGACGCGCTGGTTTCTGGGCCTGAGCATCCTGATGGGGCTGGCCGCGATCTTCGGGATGTGTCTGCTGCGGCTGCGCCAGGCAGCGATCCGCGTGCACCTGCGCCTGGAGGAGCGCCACGCCGAGCGCGAGCGCATCGCCCGCGAGCTGCACGACACTTTGTTGCAGGCAACGCAGGGGTTGGTGCTGCGGTTCCAGGCGGTGGCCGAGCGCATTCCGCCGGGCGATCCGGTGCGGGCAATGATCGATCGCACCCTCGACCGCGCCGATGACGTGCTGGTGGAGGGCAGGGACCGTGTGAATGGCCTGCGCGCCTCGGCCGACACGGTGCGGGACCTGTCCGGTGCGTTCGCCATGCTGGGCGAGGAACTGCTCGGCGGCGATCCGCAGCGCTTCGGGGTCATCGTGGAGGGCGCGGTGAGCACGCTCGATCCGATGGTCCGCGAAGAGCTGTACCGGATCGGCTACGAGGCCACCGTCAACGCGGTGCAACATGCGCAGGCCGACCGCATCGAGGTGGAGCTAGACTACCGCCTGGACGAGTTGCGGCTGCGCGTACGCGACAACGGCAAGGGCATCGACGACACCGTGCTCGACGCGGGCGGCAAGCCCGGCCACTGGGGTCTGGCGGGCATGCGCGAACGCGCCGAGCGCGTCGGCGCCTCGTTCGACATCTGGAGTCGTGCCGACACCGGTACCGAGGTCGACATCCGGCTCCCCGCCGCCATCGCCTACGGCGGCAGGCGGCCCTCGTGGATGGCCCGGCTGCGCCAGCTCGTCAGTGGAGGAAGGTACGCGTGAACGCCCTGCATCTGCCGATCCGTCTGATGGTGGTCGACGACCACCCGATGCTCCGCGAAGGCATCGCGGCGGTCATCGAAGGCCGTGATGACATGCAGCTCGTCGCCGAGGCCTGCGACGGCTACGAAGCCGTGGAGCAGTACCGCACCCACCGCCCGGACATCGTGCTGATGGACCTGCAGATGCCGCGCATGAGCGGCATCGAGGCGATCACCATCATCCGGCGCGAGTTCCCCGAGGCGCGGATCCTGGTGCTCACCACCTACAAGGGTGACGCGCGAGCGGTGCAGGCGCTGAAGGCCGGGGCGCAGGGCTACATGCTCAAGAGCGCGTTGCGCAAGGAACTCATTGACACCATCCGCCAACTCGGCGAGGGCCGCCGCTGCATCCCGCCGGAAGTGGCCAACGAGATCGCCACCTACGCGCTGGATGATGCACTGACCGTGCGCGAGATCGCCGTGCTCGGCTGCGTAGCGAGCGGCAACTCGAACAAGGTTGTGGCCGGACTGCTGGCGATCTCCGAGGAGACGGTCAAGGCGCACATGAAGAACATCCTGGCCAAGCTCGGCGCAAAGGACCGCACCCACGCCGTCACCATCGCGATCCGCCGCGGCATCATCAGCCCCTGACCACGGCGGTTCGTCCGCGGGCACATCGCTTCAATTGCGCACTTTCGTGCAAGTGCGCGGTAACGCAGCGGGGGTAATTTCAGCCGGCCAGCACAAGCATCGGGCAGCTGCCCACGCGATGTCCGTGTGTGCCCCGACCGCCGAACCCTCGACGTCGGGCCTCGCGTTTTCGTCAGGAGCAAGGCCGTGACCCAGCCACCGCAACCCGAAGACGTCGACGCCGCGCGTCGGCGCGTGCTGCTTGCCGGCGCCACCGTCGCGGCAGCGGGCGCCGCCTGGCCGCTGCTCGGCGCCGCCACCACCTCATCCGGGCACGCGCCCGCTTCGCACGCTCATCCCCCCGCGCATGGAGAACACGCAATGTCATACATCACCACGAAGGACGGCACCCAGATCTATTACAAGGACTGGGGCACCGGTCAGCCGATCGTCTTCCACCATGGGTGGCCGCTGAGCGCCGACGACTGGGACGCGCAGATGCTGTTCTTCCTGTCGCACGGCTACCGCGTCATCGCGCACGACCGTCGCGGCCACGGTCGATCCACCCAGACCTCCGACGGCAACGAGATGGACACCTACGCGGCCGACGTAGCGGCGCTGGCCCAGCACCTGGATCTGAAGAACGCCGTGCACATCGGCCACTCCACCGGTGGCGGCGAAGTGGCCCGCTACGTGGCCAAGTACGGCAAGGGCCGCGTGGCCAAGGCGGTGCTGATTGGCGCGGTGCCGCCGATCATGCTCAAGACCGCCGCCTACCCGGGTGGCCTGCCGCTGGAAGTGTTCGACGGCTTCCGCCAGGCGCTCGCTGCCAACCGCGCGCAGTTCTTCCTGGACGTGCCCAGCGGCCCGTTCTACGGCTTCAACCGTCCGGGTGCGAAGGTCTCGGAGGGCTCGATCCGCAACTGGTGGCGCCAGGGCATGATGGGCGGCGCCAAGAACCACTACGAGTGCATCAAGGCGTTCTCCGAAACCGACTTCACCGAGGATCTCAAGGCGATCGACGTGCCGGTGCTGGTGATGCACGGCGAGGACGACCAGATCGTGCCGATCGAGAACTCCGCCAAGCTCTCGGTGAAGCTGCTCAAGCACGGCACGCTGAAGACCTACCCGGGCTTCCCGCACGGCATGTGCACCACCCACCCGGAAGTGATCAACCCTGATCTGCTGGCCTTCATCAAGGCCTGATCGCCGCCGCCTGCTGCCGGTCGCTGGCGACCGGCAGCGCATGCATCGAGCGCCCTGAATCTCGGGGCGCTTTCGGTGCGAAGTCTGCGACCAACTCCAAGGGACGCGCCATGAAAAACCTGAAAGACGCCAAGAAGCGACGCACCAGCCCCATGCACACGCCCTCGGGCCTGGGCGAGAAGGCAGTGCGCGACATCTCCGCCGGGCTCAACGCGCTGCTGGCCGACGTGCTGGCGCTGTACATGAAAACCAAGAACTTCCACTGGCACATGTCCGGCCCGTACTTCCGCGACTACCACCTGCTGCTGGACGACCAGTCGATACAGATCTTTGCGCTGGTCGACGTCATCGCCGAGCGCGTACGTAAGCTCGGCGGCAACACCCTGCGCTCCACCGGGCACGCGACGCGGTTGCAGCGCCTCTCCGACAATGATGCCGATTTCGTGACGCCGGCCGACATGCTGGCCGAGCTGCGCGAGGACAATCTGCGCCTCACTGAGTACATGCGCTCCACCCACGCGATGTGCGACGAGTACAACGATGTGGCAACCGCCAGCCTGCTGGAAAACTGGATCGACGAAGCCGAGCAGCGCGTGTGGTTTCTGTTCGAGTCGGGCAGGACCGCTTAACATGCCCGCTGGAACCCTTCATGCGCTGACAGGATCACGGTGGGCGACGTCATGACCGTTCGCGACAACACGATCATGGAACGCTTCGAGACGACCGTGGACGGGCAAGTGGCCTATGCCGCTTACCGCATGGAAGGGCAGGTCATCGTCTTCACCCACACGGTGGTACCCGAGGCGATCGGCGGCCGGGGCATAGCCACCGAACTGGTCAAAGCCGGCCTCGCCTCGGCACGAGAGAGGGCGCTGCAAGTGACGCCGCGCTGTCCGGTCTTTCGCGCCTTCATGAAGCGTCATGCTGACACCCACGACCTGCTGTCGCCGGAAGGACGCCAGCTCATCGAGGACTGAGGCGTCGTTTCATGCCCGTCACGCGACAACTGCCGAAGGGCGGGCGAACTTCGAATCGGCTTCGCCGAACATCGACACGCAGGAACTGCACGTGAGCACTACAACCGGAACCGACATCGGGCCCACGGCCATGATGGCGACCCGCGGACAGGTACTTCTGATGGCTCTCGCCGCGGGCGTCGCGGTAGCCAACATCTATTACAACCAGCCGATGCTCGGCGTCATGGAACGCGACATGCCGGGCGGCCTGGTGGGTTTCGTTCCCACCGCCACGCAATTGGGCTATGCCGCGGGGTTGCTGCTGCTCGTTCCGCTGGGTGATCTGCTGGAGCGGCGCAGCGTGATCGTCTGGCAGTTCGCGCTGCTGGGGCTGGCCTTGGTGCTGGCCGCGCTCGCGCCTGGCCCGGTGATCCTACTGCTGGCCTCGTTGGCCATCGGGATTGCCGCGACCGTCGCCCAACAGGTGGTGCCCCTGGCGGCCCATCTCGCCGCGCCGGAACGCCGTGGCAGCACCGTGGGTACGGTGATGTCCGGACTGCTGTGCGGCATCCTGCTCAGCCGAATGCTGGCCGGCTTCGTGGCCAGTCACGCCAGTTGGCAACTGATGTTCTGGCTCTCCGCGCCGCTGGCGGTGGTCATGGCCGGCTGGATCGCCTGGCGGTTGCCGCGCAGCGAACCGGAACGCACGCTACGCTATCCGCGTCTGCTGGCCACGCTCGCCCACCTGTGGCGGGAACTGCCCGAGCTGCGATCGGCCGCTATCACCCAGGCGCTGCTGTTCGCATCGTTCACCGCGTTCTGGACGATCCTTGCGCTGTACCTCCAGCAACCGCCTTTCGGACTCGGCCCGCAGGCGGCCGGATTGTTCGGCGTGATTGGCGTCGTGGGAGTCCTGGCCGCACCGCTGGCCGGGCGCATCGCCGACAGACGCGGACCGCACCGGGCTATCGCCGCAGGAGCCGCGCTGACCGTGGTGGCCTGGCTCGTATTCGCCACCTGGCGTTCGCTGGCCGGGTTGGTAGTCGGAGTCGTCGTGCTCGACTTCGCCGTGCAGAGTGCCCTGGTTTCGCACCAGCACATCATCTACGCCCTGCGCGCCGAAGCACGCGCGCGGATCAACACTGTGTTCATGAGCGTGATGTTCATCGGTGGCGCAATGGGCTCGGCGGCGTCCAGCGCGGCCTGGACTTTCGGCGGCTGGACGGCGGTCAGCGCGCTCGGGGCGGCTCTCGCCGTGGCGGCGGTGGTCGTCCGTCGACTGTTGCGCTGATGCGACCACGCATGCGGCTGCGCTGAGCGCGTGGCGGCGGCAACCTGCGACCACCGCTGTCGGGCGATCTACAGCCGGGCGGTCAGGTCGCGGTAGCGCACCAGCATGGCATCGGCGCTCAAGGAGCCTGCGCCGCTGGCGGCAACCTGCAGCAGTCCACCCGCGATCGCGACGTTCTTCAGGAAGTGGGTCAGCTGGTTCTGATCCCCGGCATGGGCGTGGAAAAGGAGGGCGGTCGCCAAGGTGAAAAGCGCCATCAGCGAAGCCGCCAGGCGCGTCCTGAAGCCAGCGATCAACACCGTTGCGAGGCCAAGCTCCACCGCGAGCGCGAGCAGATAGGCGACGTCCGGCGCGGGAATGCCAGCCGCCGCAATGTACGCCCTGGTTGTCGCCGGGGCGGCGACTTTCCCGGCGCCGTTGACGAGAAAAAGCGAGGCGAGCAGCACGCGGCCAGTAGCAGCGGTCAAATCGTCGATCGGGATCTTCATGGCGGGCCCTCCGATTCGGGGATACGTGGAGCGCGCCGCGCTCCGCAACGGTGGAATGCATCCTAGGCGTCCACCTGACAACGGATAAACCGCCTGCCTGGCGAATCTCAGTCAACCGGGAGCGGACAATCTCCTGCCTGGGAGAGAGGCCCCGTCGAGGGTGGATCCGGAATCGTCCCGCCGGCCGCTTTCTCCCTGACCGTCCGGCAGCATCCGTTGGGGTGATGGCCTGTCCGCGGGCGGGGAGCCCACCGGAGGATGGCCGGTCGGTTCCGCGAGCGGCCCGGCGCCGGCTATCTCCATTGAGGCATGATGACGGGCATGCTGCACCGCACCCTTGGACTGCTCGCCCTCACGTTACTGGTGTTCGCCCTGCCGGCGGATGCACTGGATCGTGACCGCAGTGTCGCCCAGCTTTATCACACCGCCTGGACCGCGCGCGACGGCGCGCCGAGCCAGATCTCCGCGCTGACGCAGACGACGGATGGCTACCTCTGGATCGGCACCGCCCGTGGCCTCTACCGGTTCGACGGCGTCCGCTTCGACAGCCTGAAGCCTGCTGCCGACAACCCGCTTCCCTCGTACAACATCTACGCCTTGGCGCCGACCCGCGCCGGCGGGCTTTGGGTCGCATTCCGCCCCTCGGGGCTGGGCTACGTCTCCCATGGCCAACTGCAGACATTTCAGGGCGATCAGATACCGGCGTCGATCGTGTTCACCCTCGCGGAGGACCGCGACGGGCGCATCTGGGCGGGCACGTTTGACGGGCTGGCCGTGCGCCAGGGCAACCGATGGATCGATGTCGGCCCAGACCAGGGTGTGGCGCGGGCGAGGGTATGGTCGTTACTGGCCACCCGGAAGGGTGCGCTGTGGGCGGCGACCGCGGCCGGCCTCTACGTGCTGCCACCGCACGCGGACCGGTTTGTGCGCGTGGACAAGACCGTCGGTTCTGTCCACAAGATGGTGGAGGCTGTCGACGGCAGCATCTGGGTCGCCGACGAGGGCCAGACCCAGCTGCATCGGTACGATCCGCATACCTACGCTGCCACGCCGATTGCCGATTCCGCGATCGATGGCACCACGATCAACGACTTCATCTTCGACCGGGATGGCAGCCTCTGGACCACGTTGTTCCGCAACGGCATCCGCCGCATACGCCACCCGGAACAGCTGGGCAGTGGCGCCCATGCACAGGTCGACAGCTACACGCAGGCCGACGGGCTGACGTCCGATGCAGTGGGTCTTCTGCTGGAGGATCGCGAGGGCAACATCTGGGTGTCCACCCTGCGCGGATTGAACCGCTTTCGACACAGCCAGCTGGTACCGGTGAAGCTGCCGCCGTCGCAGCAGAACTTCACCCTGGTGGCCGATCAGAACGACACCCTGTGGGTCGGCGGAACAACCTCGCTAGGCGTCGACCGGGTCGACGACCGAGTCGCATCGGGTCTGGCCGACGCGAGTGTGGTGCCCGGATCTCCACCGGGCCTGGGCAGCGTCTTTACCGGAGACCAGGTCCGCACCGGCGAGGTGTGGTGGGGCGGCTATGGCGGGGTCTGGCGCCAGCGCGCCGATCGCTTCGAACACTTTCCGTCGCCGCCCGGCCTCACCCGGGACTGGGTCTGGGAGGTCATGTCTGGCGCCGGCGACGGCCAGGTGTGGGTTGGCTACGGCGACGACGGCCTTTGGCGGATCGATCGCGGCGGCGCGTGGCAGCGTGCAGCCACGCCGCCCGGCATGCTGCCACGTGTTCCCAGCGCAAGCTTCACGACAGCGTCGGGAGAACGCTGGTTCGGCTATACCGAAAGCCGGGCCAGCGTGCTGGCTGGCGGCGTGCTGCACCGCTACGACGTGCATGACGGCCTGGATGTCGGGCGCATCCGGGTGATCCGGGGGCAGGGGGAGCCGATGTGGATCGGTGGCGAACGCGGCCTGTCGATGTTTCTGCATGGGCGCTTCCACACCGTCTCGATCGCAGCCGCGCAGCCCCTGGCCACGGTATGCGGCATCGTCGCCAGTCGATCCGGCGATCTGTGGCTGAGCGAGCTGCACGGGGTCGTGCGTATCGACGCCGGCGAGGTGCGGAAGTTGATCGCCAACCCGTCCCATCCGGTCGAGGTGACGCTGTTCGACTATCTGGATGGCCTTCCCGGCGCCCCACAGATGAACTGGTGCTCGTCGTCAGCCGTGCAGGCAAGCGGGGGGCGGCTATGGTTCGCTACCGACAACGGCCTGGCCTGGACTGCGCCGGACCGGCTTCGGACGAACCCCCTGCCACCGCCGGTGTATATCGACCAGCTCGTCGCCGACGGTCGTCCATACTCCCCGGCGACTCAGATCACTCTGGCGCCGGGCACCGAGAATTTTCGCGTCTACTACACCGCGCTGAGCCTCACCAACCCCGATCGGGTGAACTTTCGTTACCGACTCGATGGCCTCGACAGCGAATGGCAGAACGCCGGCACTCGGCGCGACGCCACTTACACGCACCTGGGCCCTGGCCACTACACGTTCCGGGTGATCGCCAGCAACGACGACGGTGTGTGGAACACGCAAGGCGCCACGCTCGCCTTCGACATCCGCCCGGCGTTCTATCAGACGGGATGGTTCATGCTGCTGTGTGTCGCCGCAGGCGTTGTGCTGCTGTTGAGCCTGCTGCGGCTGCGTACCGACCAGATCCGCTCGATGTTGCGCATGCAACTGGAGGCGCGTCACGGCGAGCGCGAGCGTATCGCCCGCGAACTGCACGACACCCTGTTGCAGAGCGTGCAGGGCCTGATCCTGCGCGTGCATGCTGCGACGAGCGCGCTGCCCGCCGATCACGCCGCACGCATTTCCATGGAGCGGGCGCTCGATCAGGCCGAGGAAATCCTGGTCGAAGGGCGCGATCGTCTCGGTGAGTTGCGGGCAGGTGCACCGAGCCATTTCGACCTGGCCGCCGCGTTGGCCAAGCTAAGCGATGAGCAGCCGTCCGAGATCGAGTTCAGCATGGTCGTCGAAGGCCTGGTTCGTCCGCTGACGCCGGAGGCCGCCGACGAGATCTATCTCATCGGGCGAGAGGCCATCGCCAACGCCATCCGGCATGCGGACGCCAGCGCCATCAACTGCCGTCTTTCCTACAGCGCACAGGCGCTGGAGCTCTGTGTCGAGGACAACGGCAGGGGCATCGATCCGGCCATCACAAGGCAGAAGGGCCGGCCGGGCCACTTCGGCCTGGCCGGCATGCGCGAGAGAGCGGCGGTGCTGCACGGCCAGATATCCATCGATGCCGGCGAGACCGCCGGCACACGCGTCACCCTTATGGTTCCGGGAACCATTGCCTATGCGCGCCGTAAGGACGAGTCCAGCGAGGCATGACGCATCGGGCAGAGATTACCGAGACGGCGAGCCCGCCACCGCTGAGCGCGCCAAGAAGGCACTGCTGCACTGCGTCGGGCCGCATCGCCACCGGCAGGCTTGACCAGGGCAGGGGGCGACCCAGTCCGTCTCACAACAGCTGAGTGCACCGTGGGGTTCTCCCGGTTCCAGAGACGCTGCGCCCGGGTCCTCATCATTCGTGGCGAAAGGCGTGACCGTGATCGCTCGGTAGGTTGTTCATCCGAGGCCGACTCGGTGCCGCCGAACTCAACCTGGGCCTGCCTGACGGTATTCCCCAGGAGTCATGCCAAAGCGGCGGTGGAACAGTTCACCGAAATGCGACGCTGTGGAGAAGCCAAGCTCGCTGGCGATCGCAGCGATGCTCTGACCGGTATCCAGCAACCGTCGGCGGGCGAGGTGAAGGCGATGGGTGCGGACATAGTCGCTCCAACTCATACCGACTTGCTGCTTGAAGCGGCGGCTGAAGTAGGCGGGCGATAGCGCGCACAGCGCGGCGGCCTGCTCGGCACCGGGAGCCGCGGCAGGATCGCGGCGCAGGCGGTCGATGGCGGGGCGCAATCGGCGAAGACCATGGGTGTCGGCAGCAAGTACCTCGCCCCCAATGGCAGGAGCGAGGGCCGCGGCACGCAGCAGCAACTCGGCCAGCGGCAGCGCCAGCGGATCATCCGGTGCCAGCGTGAGCAGCCAGTCGGCGAGCTGGCCGAGGCGACGGCCGAGGTCGGCGCCAGGTTGCGCGCAGAACGGCTGGCGCAGACGCTCCATGCCCGGCATGGCCAGCAGCGGATCGGCGGCAGCCGCTTCGATCTGCACCAGCGTCCAGTCGCGCGGTCCTCCGGCAAGGGCGAAGTCGTGCTGGTGTAGCGAGGGTATGAACGCGAGGCTGTGCGGCGCCAGAGGATAGCGCCGATCTTCAGTGTCGAAGTGGCCGGTGACCTGTCCGAACAGCACCAGCTCGTGGACGTCGTGGAAGTGCACGAACGGCTCGCTCGGGCTGGCGTCGCGGCCCTGGCGGATGCGCTCGGCGCGCAGCGGCGCCCCCGGGGCCAGTTCGACCGGTTCGCTGATAGGACGATCGAGATGAGGAAGCGCCATGCCGCAGGAGGCTCCGTGGTGTATGGACGGTTCGGCTTACGTTGCTAGAGGCTTGGTGAAGGCCAAGATCAGTCGCTCCAACGTGCAGTCGTAGGTTTTCCGGTTCATGAAGCCGACCCGTACGAGTTCAGGCAGTGCGCCAAGCATGGCGATTCGGCCGTCCTGGATGAACGTGTTCCCGGTGAAGAAAACCTCCCTCAGCTTCGGGAGCGCAGCGAGGGGGCTCAAGCTGTCGATCGCGCCGCTGTTGCTGAAATCGAGTTTTTCCAGGTTGACCAAACACGACAAAGAGAACAGGGAAGACAACCTGCCGCATTGATCGATGGTGAGGTTCGTCAGGGTGGAGGTCCGCTCTATACCGACAAGACTGACCAACGAGCGACAGCGGAACAGGTCAAGTACCGCCAGCGGCGGAAAGGCATCTGCTCCCTGCAGAGAGACCATCCTTGCCGACGTGATGAACAGTTTCTTCAACCGCTTCAGTCGAGCGAGAGGAACCAGATCGGCATAGGGGTAAGCGGTGACATTGAGCTCTTCCAGATGCGTGCAGTCCGTCAGGCTCTCCGAACCCGGTCGCCAATTGGTCTTGAGCACCCTGAGCGAATGCAGCGCCGAAAACTCCAGGCCCTTCCCGTACGGCGCACGCAGGCCGATGTGTTCGAGCCGGGGAAGGTGACCGAGTGCTCGGATATCGCGTACCTCTTCGCTATACACCCCGATGCTTCGAAGCCATGGCAGGTCAGCCAGAAAGCCGATGTCCTTGCCCCGCCAGCCGGAGGAATAGCTCAGTCGGAGCCCGGTGACGCCGGCGCGCTCGAGCCGCTTTGCGTCGACGGGGTTCCACGCACCGGTAAGAACTAGGATGTCTCTCCCGGCCTCGTCCTGATCGATCCAGCCGCTCTCGAAGCTCGCCATGCCGATAGCTCGTCTTGATCCTCCTGCCACAGTAAGACCTTCATTCACCGACTAGAAGCGTGACTTCATCAGTCTGGGGGGCGGAGAGTCGGCCCGAAGATGAGCGCAGGGTGAGGAGCTCCATCGCCGGGAGCAGCCAGGGTTGCGGCTTCCGCTGGATGACGGTGGGATGGAGCGCGGTCCGGGCTCGGGAGCTCAGCGTGTACCGACTATGCGCACCTGCATCGGCTTCAGCACCGCATCCAGCGGAGCGGGTGCCGAGGCGTCGATCAGGTCGATCCATGCCGTGCCGCGGATCAGAACCGGGTCGAGCGACGGCCGCGCGTCGCGCGTGCCCAGGTTCACCAGCAACAGCGTTCGCCGCCTGCCTTGTTCGCGCAAGATGCACAGCACCGTGCCGTCATCGTCGCAGAGGATACGCTGTGCGCCGTGATCGATCTCCGGCCGGGCATGGCGCAGGGCCAGCACAGTGCGGTACCACTGGTAGAGCGAGTCGGGGCGGTCCTGCTCTTCCTGCAGCGACACGCCGTCGTGGGAGCGGTTGAAGCGGTCTTTCCAGAACCAATGGTCGCCGCGGTACCAGGTGGCCGAGCCGGGCGCATCGAGGTCGGCCTGCCAGCGGAACGCCTCGCGCGGAGGAATACCGGTGGCGTCGGACAGCGGAATGCCGCTGGAAGTACCCACGTTTTTCGGCTGAGCGCCGCGCATGCCTAGCTCCTGACCGTAGTAGATCAGCGGGTCGCCTTTGAGCAGCAGCGCGATCGCAGCGCCTGCGCGCGCCTTGGCCGGGTCGCCGTGGATCAGCGACATGAAACGGTCGACGTCGTGGTTCTCCAGGAACACCACCTGGGTCTTGCCCGCTGGCGTGGCGGCGTCGGTCGCGCGGATCGCCTTGACGATCTTCGTCTTGTCGAACGACAGCAGCGCGCCGCGCAGCGGGAACGCGAACACCATGTCCACGTGGCCCCGAGTCAGGAACTCGGTGCCATAACCCCAGCCGGCCTGTTCGGCGAGGATGCGCAACTGCGGCCGGCGTGCCTTGAGCGCCTGGAAGATCGGCGTCCAGAAATCCGCGAACAGTTGGGTGTCCAGGCCCTTGTGGTCGAGGTCGTCCATCATGTGGTCGATGCGGTAGCCGTCCACCCCGTCGCGGCCGCTGCCGTCACCGTGCGGGTCGGCCCAGTACAGCAGCAGGTCGCGGAAGTAGGCCTTCACCGCCGGGTCGTGCAGATTGACCATCGCGATGCCGATATCGCGGCCGTCGTAGCCGCGCCACTTCGCGCGATCGAGGAAGGGTTCGGCGACGCAATGCTTCACGTCGCGCCACAGCAGGTAGTCGGCATGGGGCGACTGCGGCCGGCAGATTGCGTCGCGCCACCACGAGTGCCCCTCGGCGACATACTGGAACTCCTCGTCCAGATACACCTTCAGGCCTTTCGCGTGCGCGGCGCGGACGAAGGCGAAGTAGTCGTCCATCGTGCCGTAGGCCGGGTCGATCGCCTTGAACGCGGTGGCGAAATAGTTGTGGTAGTACGGCGACGGCTGCAGCGGGGTGAGCAGGAGGGTGGTGGCGCCGAGGTCCTTGATGTAGCCGAGCTTGGAGGTGAGCCCCTTGAGGTCGCCGATGCGGTCGCCGTTCGAATCGCGAAAGCTGCGGAAGAATATTTGGTAGAACACCTGGCCGCTGTCTGACGACGCTGGCGCGGACGGTGCGGCAACCGCCAGTGGTGCGGCCAGCGCGAGCAGGGCGGCGCCGAGCCGGATGAGGAGCGGACGGGTGCGGATCATGCGTGGTCCTCGGTGGTGTGCAGTACCTGGCCGAAGAAGCGCAGCGTGTCTTCCAGCGCCCGCGACCAATAGGCCCAGTCGTGGCCGCCGGGAGCTTCGGCGTAGTGGTGGTCGATCGCAGCACGTTGCAGGCTGCGATGCAGGTCGCGATTGGCTTGCAGGTAGGGGTCGTCCAGCCCGCAGTCGATGCGCAGCGGCGGTAGCCTGCCAGCGGCGGTGAGGGCGGCCAGTACGTCGCGGTCGGCGGGAAGGTCGCTCCAGCCGCGGGTGCCTTCCTCGATCAGGTCGTCGAGCTGGTCGACGTGGGTCACTGCCGACAGCGCGGCGGCCGCGGCGAGGCGCTGTGGATATTTGCCGGCCAGTCGCAGGGCGCCGAAGCCACCCATGCTGAGGCCGGCCACCAGCAGCGGCGAGTGCGCAGTGCAGCCGGCGACAACTTCTCGTGCCAGTGCGGGGATTTCGTCGATGATCCAGCGCTCGGCATCGTGCTCGGCGTGCGCCACGTAGCCGGAGCCGTCGCCCCACAGACCGTCCGAGGGCATCAGCAGCGCCACCGGCGGCAGCGCACCTTCGTCGATCAGACGCGTCGCGGTGCGATGCGCGCCCCCCTTCAGCGCCCAGGCCCAGTGCGAACCGTACACGCCGTGCAGCAGCACGATCATCGGCAGGTCGCTCACCTGCCGGGCGGCGGGTGGCACGAACAGGGTGGCATCGGCGCGCCGGCGCAGTGCCGGGCTCTTCACCGTGACGAAGGCGAGGCCATCTGCGCCGAGGACCGGATCGGAGCATTCCAGGGTGCGGAAGGGAGAATTCTTCATGCGATGCGCAGCACGCCCTTGCTGCTGCGTCCCTGCAGCATGTCGTCGAACGCCTGGTCCAGCGCCTCCATCGGGTAGCGGTGACTGATCAGTCCGGCCAGCTCCAGCCGGCCCTCGGCGAGCCACGTGAACAGCCGCGGGAAATCACGCGAAGGAACACAGCCGCCATACAGCGGCGCGAGGTAGCGCTTGTTCCAGAACAGATCGGTGAGCGGCAGCGAGGCCGCGCCATGCGCGCCGCTCACCTGCAGCGCGTTGCCGCCGTGGCGGGCCAGCTTCAGCGGCAGGAAGGCCAGCGCCGGCGCACCGGTCGCCTCGAAGGCATGGTCCACACCGCGGCCGTCGGTGAGCGCCTGCACGGCGGCAACCAGTCGTGCGTGGTCGGTGTCGTCATCGTGCGCGATCAGGGTGTGCGTGGCGCCCAGTGCATGCGCGTGCTGCAGCCGTGCCGGCACGCGATCGATCGCGATGACAGCGCGTGCGCCGGCGATGCGCGCACCTTGGATCACGTTCAGCCCGACCCCGCCGCAACCGAGCACGGCCACGGTATCGCTCGGTTGCACGTCGGCCACGTTCACCGCCGAGCCCACGCCGGTCATCACCGCGCAACCGAGGATGCAGGCGGCATCGGGCGTGAGCTCCGCGGGCAGTGGCGTCACCGCCTCGGCGCGCACCACGGTGTAGCGGGCGAAGGTGCCGAGGTGGAACGCGCGATCGATCGCGCGCCCGTTCCATCGCGTGGCGCCGGCATGCGCGCGGCTGGTGCCCAGGCGCGGCACGTCCAGCTCGTGGGTGCGCTCGCACAACGGCGCGGCGCCGCGTGCGCACTGGAAGCAGTGGCCGCAGGGAATCGCCCAGTTCAGCAGCACCGGCTGGCTGATCTGCAGGCCCTCGACGCCCCCGCCGATGGACTCGACATAACCCGCACCCTCGTGCCCCATGACCAGCGGGCCGGGCCAGTGCAGCGAGGCGTGGTCGGTGTGACAGACGCCAGCGGCGGTGATTGCCACCCGCACCTCGCCGGCGGCGGGCGGATCGACCTCGATGGTCTCGATGCCGAAGCGTCCCTCGCCGTCGGCGATGATTGCGCGGCCGCTGACAACGTCGCCGGTCATGCCGGCAGCGCGGGCGGTGCTGCATCGACGGCCCCGCGCTCGAAAAGCACCGGATTCCTCGGGGTGTCGATCGCCACGCCAACCAACGCACCGGGGCACCAGCGTTCCCAATCGGCTTGCTGCATGTGGTTTTCCGGTGCCTTCAGGCGCATGTCGCGATCCATGTAGATCACCGTCATCACCGAGCGCGGTTGCGTCGAACGGTTGGGGCCGGCGCGGTGGAAGGTCCAGCCAGAGTGGAAGCTGACCTCGCCCAGCGCGAATGGCTCGTCCACCACGCGAAAGCTTTCGGCCTCCATGTTGGCGGTGATCGCCTGTTCGCTCTCGTCGGAAATCTTCAGGTCGCGGCCGAACTCCACGTGCTGGCTGCCGGCGAAGAACGCCAGCGGCCCCATGTCCTGCGGCACCGCCTGTAGCGGCACCCACGCGGTGATCGTGCGGTCGCTGTCCAGCGGCCAGTAGTACTGGTCGGCATGTGCGGGCGTGATGCCGCCGCCGGGCTCCTTGTACAGCGACTGGTCGTGGTACAGGCGCACGCCGTCCACCTCCATCAGCGCCGCGGCGAGTCCGGCCAGGCGCTTACCGAACACGAAGGTGCGCACGGTGTCGCTTTCCTCCCACAGGTTCATCACCTGGAGAAAAGCGCGGTCATAGGTGCTGCGTTCCTCCAGCGGCAAGGTCTGCGTGTTCAGCGCAACGGTGAGCCGGGTGATCTCCTCGCCGAAGTGGCGCAGTTCGTCGGCGCTGAACACGTCTTTGAGCTTGATGAAGCCGTCGCGGCGATAGTCGGCCACCTGCTGCGGGGACAGCGGATAGGGCCGGTCGAGATCGATCGTCATGGGGGAGGCCTGGCGGGGACGGTATGGTGTCCATGCTAGGCAGGCACGCGCGCCGCCGCATCGGGGCGGCATGTCCAATGGCAGCGCCCGACTATCGGATTGGTGACCTGCCGGGAGTCACCCGGGCGCCAGTCGCACCCTCAGCGTGCACAGCCCCGCTACAAACAGACTCCCGCCGCCCACCACCAACGCCCATACCGGCTCACCATGGAAGCATCGCTTCAGCAGTTCGCCCAGCAGGCTGGCGGCGACCAGCTGGGGAATCACGATGAAGAAATTGAAGATACCCATGTACACGCCCATCTTCGCCGCCGGCAGCGCGTCGGACAGCATCGCGTAGGGCAGGGCGAGGATCGACGCCCAGGCGAACCCTACGCCGAGCATCGGCAGCAGCAACCAGTGCGGGTCGCGGATGAACAGGAACGACACCAGCCCCGCACCGCCCAGCCACAGGTTGGCGAGGTGGCTGGCCTGTAGGCCCCAGCGTCGCACCAGCCGCGGAATCACGATCGCTGCCAGGGCGGCACAGCCGTTGTAGACCGCAAACAGCACGCCGACCCAGTTGCCGGCCGCGTTGAATGCGGCCGAGTGCGGATCGGTGGTGCCGAACTGCACCCGTGCCACCGCGGCGGTGGCGTAGATCCACATCGAGAACAGCGCGAACCACGAGAACAGCTGCACCCAGGCCAACTGGCGCATCGCCGCGGGCATCGTGTGCAGGTCGCCGAGCACGTGCCCCAACATGCCGCGCCGCGTGCGCAGTACGGGGCGCACGGCCAGCGCGACGTCGTAGCCGATCAGCAGCAGACCGTAGACGGCGAGGCCGGCTGCGAGCAGATAGGTCTCCTGGCGCAGTGCCAGCGAGCGGATGGCCAGCCCCGCGACGACACCAGCTAGCAGCCAGCCGGCGCCGTTGCGCCGGATGCCTCGCAGCTCCGGCAGCGCAGCGGGCGGCGCCGGATCGAAGGCCAGCAGCTGGGCGGGCGGGTACTCACGCGTGCGCAGCACCGTCCACGACACCGCGCCGAGCATGGCCACGCCACCGGCGTAGAACGCGTACTTCAGCGTGTCGGGCAGGCCGCCTTCGGGCGCCACGTTGCTCACGCCCGCCGTGGCAAGCAGCCAGGGAAGCACGGACGCGATCACCGCACCGACGCCGATGAAGAAGCTCTGCATCAGGTAGCCCCTCGGCCGTTGCCGTTCGGGCAGCTGGTCGGCGACGAAGGCGCGGAACGGCTCCATCGCCACGTTGAACGTGCCGTCCATCAGCCACAGCAGCACGGCGGCCGTCCACAGCGTGGTGGCGTGGGGCATCCACAACAGCGCCAGGGTGGCAAGTACCGCGCCTCCGAGGAAGTACGGCCGGCGCCGGCCCAGCCGGGTCCAGGTGCGGTCCGAGCAGTAGCCGACGACCGGTTGCACCAGCAGACCGGTGATCGGCGCGGCCACCCACAACAACGGGATCTGCTCCAATGACGCGCCCAGCGTCTGGAAGATGCGGCTGATGTTGGCCGTCTGTAGTGCAAAGCCGAACTGGATGCCGAGGAAGCCGAAGCACATGTTCCAGATCTGGCCGAAAGAGAGTTCCGGCCGGACCTGCGTGGAAGGAGGCTGTTCGCTGGCTGCGTCAGCGCGTGGAAGCGAATGGGAAGAGTGGATGGGAACGCTCCTGGATGGACGAGGCCGCCCGAAGGTATGCAGTATCGCGGTGCAGCAACCAGCAACTGCATACGTATTCATCGCTACCGCACGCTCCTCGACGGCGAGGAGCGTGGCCTTTTGGTGTGCGAGGCGAGGAATCTGGCGCCAGCCCTTGGGTCGACTCACACAGGGGCCAGCCGCGTGCCCTCGGCCTGTTTAACTGCCTGACGCCAGCTCCAGCGTGACGCTCGGACATGTCGGTGCATGCGAGAACGTTCAGATGAGATTTGCTCAGCAACTACTTCACACACTGGATATCTCTGGCGTCGAACGGCCGCGCCTCATTCCAAATGTGAGTGTGCCCATCGAATGAGCAGCGCGACGAGGGTCAGAAGACCTGTAAAGACAAGCGCTGTTCCAGTCAGCAGCAGGGCGCAGGAGAACCTGGTTGACGCCACCGCGGTCTCGGCCCAGATCAGAGCGGTACCGATGACCACGCCAGTGAATCCCAAGCCAGCCCAGCTCCTCAGCACCTTGTGCTTGACAGGGGTGACCCTCTGAATGCGCGTTGCGAGCTTGTTTGATCGTCTGCCCACTGCACACCTCAACACGGTACCGGGCAACGGTAGTGTGCGCCGTCCCTCTTGCCCCGAAGAGCGCAATCAGAGG
The DNA here is from genome assembly GCF_051962475.1 of Dyella sp. Classification (GTDB taxonomy): domain Bacteria; phylum Pseudomonadota; class Gammaproteobacteria; order Xanthomonadales; family Rhodanobacteraceae; genus Dyella_A. The sequence goes on along the minus strand of NZ_JBQCCF010000028.1, from coordinate 57,153 downwards.
CAGTCGACCGATCGCGGGGTCGCTCTGGAAAGACGAATTTCGAATAACAGTTAGTTGCCTTCCTGACGTGATCATCGACGCATGCGGGCCGCGATTTCATATGCCGCCAAGCTCTTCGGTCACTTCGGGCGAAAAGGCTTCGACCGTCCTGCTCTCACCGCTGTTTGGAGGAGACGTTTGGATAGCGTTTCCTTAACCCGGGGCGTGATCAATTCGCCCCGGACCCAACGAGTTCAGGGGATGCTCATGCACGATGCCATCGTAGGCGGCACCGATGTCTGGACCCATCGGGTATTGGCGGCCATTGCACGCAGCCTCGGAGCAGGTGGCCGAGGAGATGTGGCAGCCTTGGCGGCTGTTCTGGCGCAGTCGCCCTGGTGGGAAGGCTGCCCCTCGGCGAGCAGTGTCGAGCGCTATCGGCGCCTCTCGCTGAGGCCCCCGCAGGACTCCGACGACTACGCTGTGTTGCTCATCGCCTGGCCGCCGGGCCACGCCACGCCGATCCACGATCACGATGGCCTCTGGGGCATCGAGTTGGTGCTCGACGGGGTGTTGCAGGTCGAGGCATTTTCCATCGCGCTGGACCCGTCGCTGCGACTGGTGCCGAGGGAAACCGCGCCCTTAGGCGTCGGGGACCACGCAAGGTTTTCGGATCGCGATTACGCCCACCGCTGCCGAAACCTGTCCGCCCAGCGACCGGCTCTGACTCTGCATGTGTACGGTGGCGCTCTGGATCGCTATCGCACCTATCACAAGAGCAATGCAGGAAGCTGGGACGATATCCCGCAACGCGCTGAGCTAGAGCTCGCGAGCAGCTGATTCCCCCTGATCGGGTACCGAACGACCCATTCGAGGATGGGTCGGAGGGGCGGTTACCCGTATGAAATATGAAAAAGGAGCACGACCGATGACCGACATCGCCATCATTGGCGGCGGTGCCGCCGGAGCCGCTGTCTTCGGCGAACTGCTGCGACGACGTTCTGGCCAAGGCACCGTCCACTGGATCACGGGTGGGCCCGCGCCGGGACGGGGCGTCGCCTATGCCACCCAGGACGATCGGCATCTGCTGAACGTGCGGGCGGCTGGTATGGGCCTGTTTGCCGAGCAGAAAGATGACTTCCTGCAGCACGCCAGCCGCAGTCTTGGTCAGGCCCAGGGCACCGATTTCCTGCCGCGCCGACTGTTCGGCGAGTTTATCCAGGCGCAGGTGCATGCACGGATCAGCGAAGCGCATGCTCATGGAGTGGGCTTCGCACTGCACCAGGCCCGCGCATCGTGCGTACAGCGAGAAGAGGATGGGCGTTATCGCATCGATGTCGATGATGGCCAGACGCTGACCGTCGATGCCTTGGTACTCGCGATCGGTGCGCTGGCACCACGGGCACTGAAGACGGTGTCGAGCGAGGCGCTGGATAGCGGCGCCTACGTGCTCGATCCCTGGCAGCAGGACGAGCCGACGGTCACGCCGCGGCGGGTGTTGGTGATCGGCACCGGGCTGACGGCGGTGGATACGCTGATCTCCGCCTCCACACGCTGGCCGCGAGCGGAGCTGGTGGCGGTCTCCCGCCACGGATTGTTGCCGTTTCGCCACCCCTCCGCGCCGATCGCACCCTACACGTATCAAGCAGACCTCAATGCAGCGCTGCTCGCCTGCGATGGCGTCCGGCCCATGATCCGGCTGGTCCGCGAGGCGATCACGGACGGAACGAGTGCGGACTGGCGGGCCGTTATCGACGGCATGCGCCCGATCAATGCCACCTTGTGGCAGGGCCTCACGCCGGCGCAGCGCCGCCAGTTTTTGCGCCACGTTCGCTGGGTGTGGGAAGCATCGCGGCATCGCACGGCGCCGGCATCGTTCGAAACGATCCAGGCGTTGATCGATGCCGGCCGCCTGCAGGTGCACGCCGCCCGTGTCCTCGCTGTCGATGGCCATGGACCGCTGGCCGTCACCGTGCGCCACCGAACCACCCAGCTGATGAGTACGATCGAAGCGGACCGGGTCATCCAGGCCACCGGGTTGGACACCGCCGTGGCCTATGCACGCGACCCGTTGCTGTCGCAATTGCTCGCGGCCGGGCTGGCCACTCCCGACTCACTCCAGCTGGGCCTTGCCGCCGAGCCGGATGGGCAGTTGCTGGATGGCGAGGGGAGACCTCAACCGAGATTGTTCGGCATCGGTTCGCTGCTGCGCGGAAACCTTTGGGAATGCACCGCGATGCCGGAGATTCGTGCGGCTGCCTGCCGGCTGGCACAAGCGTTGTCCGAACCAGAAGGTCCCGCGGAGATAGACGCCGCAACGCAAGGGTAAGGCAGCAACGAAGTCATGAAGTTTAGACGTCCAAACGAGTTCGCACTTACGGCATAAGCACATGCCAACTTACGATTTCACGGTGCGCTTTACCCACCGCTAGCTTGATCGTTCCACTCGAAACGGGGAGACCAAGACGATGAACTTACGCACCGCGCTCGTGACACTCGTCGGGACACTGCTGACAACCTCCGCCCTGGCCAAAGACGTCACCTTGCTCAACGTGTCCTACGACCCGACCCGGGAGCTCTACAAAGCCGTGAACACCGCGTTCGCCGCCCAGTGGAAGGCTGAGCATGGCGACACCGTAACTATCCAGATGTCCCACGGCGGCTCGGGGAAGCAGGCGCGTGCCGTGGTGGACGGTCTCCCCGCCGACGTCGTGACCCTGGCGCTGGCGTACGACATCGACGCCGTGGCCGATCGCGGCCTGCTCGACAAGAACTGGCAGCCGCGCCTGCCCGACAACGCTTCCCCGTACACCTCGACCATCGTGTTCCTCGTTCGCAAGGGCAATCCCAAGGGCATTCACGACTGGAACGATCTCATCAAGCCAGGCGTGCAGGTGGTCACACCCAATCCGAAGACCTCGGGCGGCGCCCGTTGGAACCTCCTCGCCGCCTGGGGCTATGCGTTGAAACAGCCAGGTGGCAACGAAGCGAAGGCACGGGCCTTCGTCAAGACGCTCTTCGAGCATGTGCCGGTACTGGATACCGGTGCCCGCGGCGCGACCAACACGTTCGCCCAGCGTGGCATCGGTGACGTACTGCTGGCATGGGAGAACGAGGCCTTGCTGGCCAAGCGCGAACCCGGTGGTGACCAGTTCGAGATCGTGGTGCCCTCAATCAGCATCCTGGCCGAGCCGCCGGTGGCCGTGGTGGACAAGAACGTCGACGCGCACGGTACCCGCGCCGTTGCCGAGGCCTACCTGAAGTTCCTGTACTCGCCCCAGGCGCAGGAGATCGAGGCGCGCAACTTCTACCGTCCCCGCTCCCAGGCAATCGCCGCGAAGTACGCCGCCCAGTTCCCGACAGTGAAAACCTTCACGTTGGCGGAGGAGTTCGGCACCTGGCGCCAGGTGCAGGCGAAGTTCTTCGCCGACGGCGGGGTGTTCGACCAGATCGGGCCGGGCCACTGATCATGCGTCGCCGCGTGCTGCCAGGCTTCGGCCTCAGCCTCGGGTACGCGTTGGCGTACCTGGGGCTGATCGTGCTGCTGCCCTTGGCGGCGTTGGTGTGGAAGGCCAGCGGGATCGGCCTGCATGGCTTGCTGCACCTGCTGGCCGCTCCGCGCACGCTCGCTGCACTGAAGCTCAGCTTCGGAGGTGCGCTGGCCGCCGCGCTGATCAACGTGGTGGTTGGCCTGCTCGTCGGCTGGGCGCTGGTGCGCTACCGGTTCCCCGGGCGGCGTCTGCTCGATGCGCTGATCGACCTGCCGTTCGCCTTGCCGACCGCCGTAGCCGGCATCGCGCTGACGGCCCTGTATGCACCGAATGGCTGGCTCGGTCGATGGCTGGAGCCCTTGGGCATCAAGGTCGCCTACACCCCATGGGGCGTGCTTCTGGCCATGGTGTTCGTCGGCTTCCCGTTTGTGGTGCGGACGCTGGAGCCGGTGCTCCAGTCCCTGGAGCGCGACGTGGAAGAGGCTGCCGAGAGCCTTGGTGCGACGCGCTGGCAGACCTTTACACGGGTGATCCTTCCCCTGCTGGTGCCGACGCTGCTTACCGGCTTTGCCCTCGCGCTGGCGCGAGCGGTCGGCGAATACGGCTCGGTGATCTTCATTGCCGGAAACATCCCCATGCGCTCGGAAATCGCGCCGCTGCTGATCGTGCAGAAGCTCGAGGAATTCGACTATGCCGGTGCGGCTGCATTGGGCGTGGTGATGCTGGCGTTCTCGTTCGTGCTTCTGATGCTGGTGGCATTACTGCAGCGTTGGAGCCGGCGTTGGGCGGAGCGCGCCGCATGAGCGCCCCGCGACATAACCACCGCAACAGCATAGGTCGCCGACTCGGTCACGTCCTGATCATCGTGTCCGCAAGTCTGTTCCTGGGCGTCTTCCTCCTGCTGCCGCTGGCCTCGGTATTTGTCGAGGCATTTCGCCAGGGCGTGCATGCCTACCTGGTCAGCCTGCATCAGCCCGAGGCGCTGGCCGCCATCCGACTGACCCTGCTGGTGGCAGCGATCGCCGTACCGCTCAACCTGGTGTTCGGTGTCGCGGCGGCCTGGGCCATGACCCGCTTCGAGTTTCGCGGCAAGGCGGTGCTGGGCGCACTGATCGATCTGCCGTTCTCGGTCTCGCCGGTAATCTCGGGCTTGATCTACGTGCTGCTGTTCGGTGCCCAGGGCTGGTTCGGCCCATGGCTCACGGCACACGGAATCCGGGTCATCTTCGCCGTGCCGGGTCTGGTCCTGGCAACCGTATTCATTACGTTGCCCTTCGTTGCACGCGAACTGATCCCGCTGATGCAGGCGCAGGGCAGCGAGGAGGAGGAGGCCGCCCGCGTCCTTGGCGCCAACGGATGGCAGCTGTTCTTCCGCGTGACACTGCCGAACATCCGCTGGGCACTGCTGTACGGCGTATTGCTCTGCAACGCCCGGGCGATGGGTGAGTTCGGCGCGGTGTCGGTCGTCTCCGGCCATATCCGCGGCCTCACCACCACGCTGCCGCTGGAAGTGGAGATGCGCTACAACGAATACGACTACGTCGGCGCCTTCGCGGTCGCCTCCTTGCTGGCGATGCTGGCCTTGCTCACTTTGGCACTGAAGGCCCTGCTCGAATGGCGCTATCGCGGCGAGCTCGCCGCGCATGCACCGGGCGGCCACTGAGACCACGCCATGTCGCTAGTCATCGATAACCTCAGCCGCCGCTTCGCCGATTTCGCCGCCCTCGACGACGTCAGTCTGCGCCTGGCGCCCGGAGAATTTCTGGCCCTGCTCGGTCCCTCCGGCTCGGGCAAGACCACACTGCTTCGCATCCTCGCCGGCCTGGACTATCCGGATGAGGGCACCGTGCGCCAGGGAGACCGCGACTTTCTGGCCGCCGGCGCCCGTGAGCGCAACGTTGGGCTGGTGTTCCAGCATTACGCCTTGTTCCGCCACTTGACCGTGCGTGAGAACGTGGCCTTCGGCCTGCGGGTCAGGCCGCGGCGAACACGGCCATCCAAGGCGCAGATCCGCGATCTTGTGGAACGACTGCTCAAACGCGTTCAGCTCGAAGACTTTGGCGATCGCTACCCGACGCAGCTCTCGGGAGGCCAGCGCCAGCGGGTCGCCCTGGCGCGTGCGCTGGCGGTAGAGCCGGAGCTGCTCTTGCTGGACGAGCCCTTCGGCGCGCTGGATGCGCAGGTTCGCGTAGCGCTGCGCCGTTGGCTGCGTGAGTTGCACGAAGAGCTGGGCCTTACCACCGTGTTCGTCACCCACGACCAGGAAGAGGCGCTGGAACTGGCCGACCGCATTGCCGTGATGAATCGGGGACGCATCGAGCAGGTCGGGACGCCACAGGCGATCTACCAGGACCCGGCCACGCCGTTCGTGTGCGAGTTCATCGGGCGAACCAACCGCATCCCGCTGCATCGGGCCCACGCGGAATGGCTCGCCGGCGAATGGCCGTTGGCGATGGATCCCTGGGGAGGCCGCTACGAGCGCGCGGTGGCTTACGTACGGCCGGAGCACCTGGCCTTGGCGGTGCCGGAAGGACAACCCGCATGGAACGCGCGGTTGCGGCATGTCTACCCCGCGGGAAGCGTGACCCACCTCGATCTGCATGTTGCTGAGATCGATCTCAGCCTGGAAGTCGACGTCGCCAGCGAGGACATCGCTCGCTGGGGCTGGCAGTCAGGCGCCGTCCTACGGGTCGCACCCCAGCAACTGGTTGCCTTCCCAATCGATGACGACGTGGGCTCCGCGGTCGTTCGTGATCGCTGGACTTGGCGCCCGCCCGACCGCTGTTGAAGCGCAAGACCTCTCCATGTACCGCAATCTGGCCCTGGCGCCAGATCGTGCGGGACGGCGTGCGCCTGCGTCGGCCCGTCAACAGCGGCAGCGTCACGCTGCGGCACGGCAGGCGCCACCCACAAAGGGAACCACCATGAAAAAGACGACACTGATGGCCGCCTTGGCGATGGCGATCCCCGCCGCGGCAAATGCCGCCGAAGCCCCGGCGACCGGCTACGACTTCACCCATAACTGGCCCACGCACTATGTGTTCGACGACGGCACCGATCTGGGCCTGGCGCTCAAGTATCAGTACGACGTCGATCGCTTCTCCAACGACAACGGCCGACTCCCGGATGCGCAGACCAACCGGCGCAAGGAGTTCGGCTTCTATGTGACGAAGAAGGGCGTCTACGACGCGACCGTGGTGTACGACTTCCAGGCCAAGACCTGGCTGGACACCTACCTGCGCGTGCAGAGCAAGGGGCTGTTTGGTCATGACGTCGGCGCGTTCCGTATTGGCTTCAGCAAGACGCCGGTGGGATTCGAGGGAAACACCAGCACGGGAGCGACGACATTTCTCGAAGCCGCTCTGCCGACACAGGCGGTGTATGCCAGCCGCCGTATCGGCGCGGACTGGGCGTGGGAACGCCCGCACTATCTGGTGAATCTCGGCTACTACAGCGGTGGCGATCTCAACGGTGACAGCGATGGCCGCATGGCGGCCGCTCGCGTCGCCTGGGTTCCGCGCAACCAGGCCGGCGACGTTCTCCATCTCGGCCTGGCGGCCTCGCGGGAGTGGCCCGACGGCACCACCGATGGCCGGGGCATCTACACGCCGCCGACGGCCCGCCTGCGCGCCCGTCCCGAAGCCGGGTTGGCCGCGCGCCTGGTCGACACGGGCAACCTTGCGCCGGTCGATCACATCGATCGCAGCGGCCTTGAAACTCTCTGGATCGGTGGGCCCTGGTCATTGCAGGGTGAATACTTGCGTGCCCATGTTTCGCTGCACGGGCGCCCCGCCTACGCGGCGGACGGCTACTACCTGTTCGCGAGCTGGGTGGCCACCGGCGAGTCACGCCCGTACGCCGCAGGGAATGTCGGCAGCATCAAGCCCAAGGGCGCCTGGGGCGCGCTGGAGTTCGCGCTTCGCTACAGCGAGCTCAACCTCGACGACGGCGTGGTCCAAGGCGGTCGGGAGCGTGATTGGACGCTGGGGGCCAACTGGTACATCAATCGCTACCTGAAGCTTCAGGCCAACTACGTCCATGCCCAAAGCGACCGCCGAGGACGGGTAGTGGATCCCAACGTGGTGGAGGTCAGGGCGCAGATTCAGTTCTGATGACGGCTCTTCCGGACCGATGGGTTGGGAGGCTGCCCCATGTCCGCAAGGGTGGGCTAGTCCGTCCCCACCCGGCGGATGTCGTTGGCGGCAAATTCAGTGGCCAGGCGCAGCCACCTCCTCCACAAACCCGCGATACGAACGCAGCGGCCGCCCCAGCAGCTTGGTCAGGCGCGGCACGTCGCCCGGTTCCGGGATCATGCCGTCGCTGACCCAGCGTTCGGCCATCAGCCGCATCTCGTAGGCCATCCAGGGCGGCATGAAACCGGCGGCGTTCTGTTCGAACCCGGCGGGGTCGTCGCCGCCGTAGACCACCGGGCGTCCCAGCACGTCCGTCCAGATAGCCGCCACGTCCGCGCCGGTGAGCGTGTCCGGGCCCACCAGGTTGATCGCTTCGATCGGCAACGTGTCCGGGCCTTCGCTGCGGCGGATCAGTTCGATCGCAGCGACTTCGGCGATGTCGCGCGCATCGACCATCGCCAGGCCCTTTGGGCCGATCGGCATCGGGTAGACGCCGTGCTGAAGCACCACGTTCTTGATCATGTGCTCGTTGTCGATGAAGTAGGCCGGGCGCAGGATCGTGGCGCTGAAACCCATCTGCTGCAGCATGCGCTCGGCGCCGAACTTCACCGCGAAGTGCGGCACGTTGACGTAGCGGTCCGCGTGGATCACCGACAGGTAGACCACCCGCTTCACGCCCGCCTCGCGGGCCACGTTGAGCGTGAGAAGCGCCTGGGTGAACTCGTCGCCAGTCACCGCATTGAGGAGGAACAGCGTGCTGACGCCGTCAAAGGCGGCGGGCAGGGCGTCGAGGTCGAGCAGGTCGCCCTTCACCACCTCCACGCCGGCGGGGAAGGTGGCTTTGGCGGGATCGCGGGTGAGCACCCGCACGGCGGCGCCGCGCTGGGCAAGCTGGTCGACGACGTGGCGGCCGACGCGGCCGGTGGCACCAGTTACGAGGATGGTCATGGCATGTACTCCGAGTGGGTGGGTTGGGAACACACTCGTCATGCTATCGATCCAAATTCGCAGGCATAGCCGTTAAAGTGGGACGCCTCGTCTCATAGGTGGAACACATGGACCTGCTCGCGCTTGCCGATTTCAACCTCGTGGCCCGCCATGGCGGGTTTGGCCGGGCCGCGCGCGAAGCGGGCCGGCCTAAGGCCACGCTGTCCCGGCGCGTGGCCGAGCTGGAGGCCAGCCTGGATCTGCGTCTGTTCGAGCGTGGTGCGCGATCGCTCAAGCTCACCGAAGAAGGCCGCGCGCTTTACGAACGCACGGCGCTCCTGCTCACCGAACTCGAGGAGACCGCCACGGCCATCGCCTCCGGCGGCCACACCGCACGCGGCCGCCTGCGCATCAGCGCGCCGCTCCTTTTTTCGCAGACTGCCATGGGCAAGCTCGCCGCCGGCTTCGCGCTGCGGCACCCGCAGGTGCGGCTGGACATCACCGCCGACGACCGTGCCGTGGACATGATCGAAGAGGCCTACGACCTGGTTATCCGCGTCAATCCCGAGCCGGACGCCAACCTGGTGGGACGCATCTTTCTGCGCGATCGGCTGCTGGTCGTCGCCAGCCCGAACCTGCCCAAGCCCACCCATGGCGAGCCTGTGCCAGTCATCGTCCGCGGCGCCATGCAGCCGACCGAAACCTGGACGATGGCCACGCCCGCCGGGCCTGCCACGCTCGCCGCCCAACCGGTGATCGGCCTGTCATCGCTGCTCATGGTGCGCGATGCCGCGCGCATGGGCGCTGGCGCCGCCCGGCTGCCGCTGTCGCTCGCCAGCCCTGATCTCGCTGCCGGCACGCTGGTGCAGTGGGGCAGGGTAGACGGGCCGGAGATCGAACTATGGGCGCTCTATCCCACCCGCCGCCTGCTCAGCGCGCGCGTCTCGGCGTTTCTGGATTATCTGAGGGAAGCGTTTCCGAAAGGGACGCCGGATGAGTTGGCGGCATATGTGAGCGGATGAAAACTCACGACGGAAGAGGGCGCAGCGATCGTCCTCGCCAGTGACCGGTCGCGATGCGTGATGGCCAACCCATTCGCCTTGACTCACCCACACCGCGGTAGGAGACTCGGTCGCAAGGAGCCTAGAAACTCCCCACACAGCGGTACCCACCTCCGTCAAACCGGTGGGTTTTTTGTGCCTGCACGTTCGCAGGCGCAACCGACGTGACACTTGCGTCGGGAGGGCGGCGAATACAACACCCGCAAGGGAAATAAGCCCGCCGGCTGTGTGCGGTTTCTAGCCTCCCGACTTCCCGTCGCCGTCCTGGCGCACGGGTACTTCATGGAACGAGGAGGCAAGCATGTCCACCATCGATTCGGAAGATCAGGAAGGCGCAGGCGAAGTTCTTTCCGCGCACAGCCTGCAACGACTCGCAAAGCTGCGCCTGGACGTGGCGCTACTGGCCCGACTGGTGCGTAAGCGCCAGGCGAAAGCGCCCGAGGACATCGTCACGGAAATTCACCTGAGCGAAATAGCCAGCAACCTGGCCTGGCTGGAAACACAGATAACGCAGTGGCTGGACGAACGCCCTGCACAAGACACGTCCAGCGAAGCCGCCGCATCAGGCGAAGCGGATGCCACCGAACCGGTAAGAGTCGAGGCCGATGAGCGCTACATGTCCGGCATCACGCTCGACCAGCTCGACGCCATCCACGAGCTACTCGATAGCCTCCGCGCCCACGGCGACGTGGTGACCTGCAGCGGCGAGGCCGAGTTCGCGGACGGCACGCTGCCGGCGATCGGCGACGCCATCTACCGTGACGCGGGCAGGCTGCGGGAGTTGATCGATGCCATCGATGCGCAGCGGCTGGGGTTGCCGGTTGGCATGCGAGGTCGAGTGAGGGAGGAGGGTGGCAGTTACTTCGTGTTGCCCTCGCGGTCACCCGTGAGCGTGATGGCGTCCGCTTTGAAGGCGTATCCGACCTACCAGTAGCCGCCAAACCTGGGGGCGAAGGCATCTGCGAATCGATGGTCTTCGCCCTCAATTTTCGATCAAAAGCTCGGAGTCGGCACCGCCGATTAGCGATGACTATCGGCGTGGCAGAAGTGGCAGCTGTACGGTGATCCGGCGGCGTGAGCATGTCGGCTGGGGCCCCGGCTCAACGTATACGAACCAGGCCCTGTCAAAGGTGGTCGTGCAGGAAGTCTTCGGTGTTCACCACGTCGAAGAGCTGCGACTCTTCAGCCATGCCACGCAGTATGTATCCGTGCCCGTAACCGTAGATAACCAAGACACGGTCGCCCGGTAATGTGTTTTCAAGGATGTTGGCGAATATCACCAGGTTCCTGCCATACCAGTACTGGACCCAGTTCGCCCCCACCCGATCCTTGGGGGATTTCAGTCTTGCCAGAAGGTAATACCGCGAGGCGATCTCCCGAGTTTTCCGATCCGAGTTCAGGTATTCCAGGATCTTCCCCACGCTCTCAGTTTGCTCGAGTTTCTGCAGCGCCGTGTTGTCGCTCTCGCCAAGCGACATGACCTTACTTAGCTCTTTGGGATTCGCCGTGCCTATGTCGATCTTCTTTGGATCCGCGATGGGACCTAGATCGTTGTAGTTGATCGCGACCACAGGAACACGCAAGCGGCAAGCCAAGCGGAAGCCAATTTGTTCGTACTCCTCCTTGCTTTCGGATCGCTTCCCATCACAGGTTTGCCGAAGTTGCGCCTGGACTTCTGCCTGATCGGCCACGTCGCGCTCAATCATGATCTTTGTTGGCTGAAACGCTGCGACGGCATCTACCACTTGAAGAATTTCCCGTTGCCGTTGGACCGACGTGACGTCCGACGCCTTCAGGTTGAACATGTCACGGTTGTGGTTGTTCATGTGGTAGCTGCCGAGGAACAGGAAGGCGGGTCTGGCTCCCTGGCTCATACCCGCTCCGCTGAAGGCAGCGAGCGCCAGCAGTAGTGCAAGTCTGTGCATCATGGCTTTTACCTAAGGGTGTCGGGTGTTGAGATGTAAGGGGCACGATCCTGCCGGTGCAGATGCGCTGGTTTCCGTTCGACTAGCAGCGTTGCCGTCCTCATGGCTGCCCCTGCCGGCAAACCGTGGCTACGAGAGACCTCAACCATTGGTGCGCCGGGTCCGCATCCAGGCGTGGATGCCAGAACAGGGAAATGGTGAACTGAGGCACCTCCACCGGAAGCGCAAAGCAATGCAGGCCTCGCCACAGACTCTGTGTGTGCCGCTCCGGTACGGTCGCGATCATGTCGGACTCGCCTGCAAGCACGATGGCCGGGCTGAAACCGCCTACGGTCACCACGCAGCGTCTCGATAAACCGAGCTTTTCGAGCGCGTGGTCGACTGGCGCCATCTCGAGCCCGCGCCGGGATATCAGGATGTGTGCCCCTCCGGCATAACGTTCGGGCGTCACCTTTCCCCGGGCCAAGGCGTGTCCCTTACGCACGATGCCAACGAAGCGATCGCGGAATAGACCCTGCGTTCTTATCTCCGGCCCCATGGACTTGCTGGTAACACCGGTTTCGAGGTCGACCACGCCATCACGCAGCGCGGTACTGTCCTTGTCCAGCTTGGGTACGAACCACAGCCGCACACCCGGGGCTTCGGTCTCGATGCGTGCGAGCAGAGCAGGGCCGAAGGTCTCGACGAAACCCTCCGTGCTGCGAATCGAAAAAGTGCGCGAGAGTGAGGCGAGGTCGAGCTTGAGTGCAGGGCGCAGCACCGCCTCTGCGTCATCGACCACCTGCCGGACCCGGCCCCGCAACGCCAGCGCCCGCGGTGTCGGCACGAGTCCGCGTCCGGCACGGACGAGAAGCGGGTCGCCGGTCGCCTCGCGCAATCGCGCAAGCGCCCGACTCATCGCCGAGGCACTCAGTTGGAGGCGTCGCGCCGCCCGCACGACGCTTCCTTCCGTCAGCAGGACGTCGAGGGTCACCAGGAGATTGAGATCAGGCATGGACATATCTAACAACTCCCGGGCTCCGGCCACAGCGGGCGTCTGGTGCACTAATACTTTTCGATTCATGCGTCTTCTGGCATCTCAGCCCGGCTCCTAGGCTCTCTCTCCGTCCGCGCCGCGTGCGCCGCGGTCGCCTGGAGAGCTGCCATGTTCCGTTCCGTATTTCGCTTTGGATCCACCACCACACCAGGGGCCGGGAGCGTTCCGTTCGCCCTGGCGTGCCTGGCAATGACGATGTTGCTGTCGTCGCTTGGCACCAGCATCGCCAACGTGGCGTTGCCGACGTTTGTCGATGTTTTCCACACCAGTTTCCGCGCTGTGCAATGGGTCGTGCTGGCCTACCTGCTCGCAGTGACGGCTTTGGTTGTCAGCGTCGGCCGACTCGGTGACCTCATCGGGCGGCGGCGACTGATGATGGGCGGTGTGGGTTTGTTCACCATGGCCTCGATCGTGTGTGGCTCCTCGACCGATCTGTGGATGCTCGTTGTTGGACGCATCGGGCAGGGCCTCGGCGCTGCCGTCATGATGGCCTTGTCGATGGCGCTGGTGGGTGACACGGTGCCAAAGGACCGGGCAGGGCGCGCCATGGGATTCCTCGGCACCATGTCGGCGGTGGGCACCGCCCTCGGCCCTTCGCTCGGCGGTATGTTGATTGCCGGCCTTGGCTGGCGCTCCATCTTTTTTCTCAACGTGCCGTTGGGCTTCGCGGCACTGGCGCTGGCTTACATTGCGTTGCCGATGGATCCGCCGCATGGGCGTCGAGCACCCTTCGATCTGGCCGGTTCGATTCTCCTCGCGCTGACGCTCGCAGCGTACGCCCTTTCCATGACCATCGCGCGCGGATCGTCCGGCAGCTTTGGTTTGCTGGCAGTGGCCATCGCGGCCGCCGGACTTTTCATCTGGGTGGAATCCCGGGTCGCCTCGCCGCTCGTCCGCCTCGGGCTGTTCCGGGACCGCACGGTGAGCGCCGGCTTTACGATGAGTGCGCTGGTCACGACGGTTGCCATGACCACGTTGGTCGTAGGGCCCTTTTACCTTGCGCGATCGCTCGGGATGAGCCCGGCATCGGTTGGCCTCGTCATGACGGCGGGTCCTCTGGTGGCGGCTCTGGCGGGAGTGCCCGCCGGACGGTCGGTTGATCGTTTTGGTGCGAGGGCCGTGACGATCGCAGGACTGTCCGCGATGGCTATCGGCAGCCTGGCTCTCTCTGTACTTCCGGCATCGCTGGGCGTCGTGGGGTACGTGCTGCCTTTGATTATCACCACCGCGGGTTACGCGACGTTCCAAGCCGCCAACAACACCGCCGTACTTGCTGGATCTGAAGCGGCACAGCGCGGTGTGGTCTCCGGTCTGCTGAACCTTTCGCGCAATCTTGGCCTGGTCACGGGTGCCTCCGCCATGGGGGCTGTGTTTGCCATTGGAACGCATGCACCCGAGGTCGGCACAGCTTCGGCCTCGGCCATCGCAGCCGGTGCCCACGTGGCGTTTAGTGTCGCGACGGCGCTCGTAGTCGCAGCGCTCTTGCTTGCCGTGAGCTTTGCTCGGCAAGCCTCACATGTCGTCTCCCGTTCCTGAGAAACCCGTGTCCGCCCGTCTTCATCTACTGGCCATCGCGTTGGCCACCACGCTGGCATTCCATGGCCCGACCGCATTCGCTGCTGAAAGCAGCAAATGCCGCGGAACATCCCGCCCCGGACAGGCGACGCCGACGCCGGCCGATCCCTATCCGCTGACGGCAGCCGGTTGGGGCCCAGAACTCGGAAATGGCTTCATAGCAAGTCGCTGGGCAGAGGACTGGTCCGGCATGGCCGCTCAGGGCCGCGCACCGTTGGGCAAGGCCATTCCGGTCGGCGATTCCGGCTACCTGACCATCAGTTCGGAGCTGCGATTGCGATCAACGTCCTCGGACAACGCGCAGCTTCGTCGGGGCAACGACTTCAATCAGGACCAAAGCCGCCTCTTACTTGGGGCGGACCTGACTCTCAATCGCCACCTGCGCTTGTACGGCGAGGTTGGCGCAGGGCAGGTCGACAGCCGTCGCAGCAGCGCGACACCAAACTTCCGCAACGCAGCGTCGTTGCAACAATCGTTCGTCGACGTCCATGGCAACGTAGGTAAGGTTCTTGCCGGCGCCATGGTGGGGCGGCAGGAGTTTTCCGACGGCCCGCGCCAACTCATCAGCCTTAGCGACGGACCCAACCTGCACAGGACCTGGAATGGCGTGCGCGTTTATGCGCACGCGTCTCGCCTGCGAGTTGGCGCCTTCGACCTGCGAGCCACCCGCCTCGGCCGGGGAGGCTTCGACGAACACGCCAATCCGGGCGAAAAGCTGCAGGGCATCAACGCCAGTTTCATCGTGTCCGAAGGCGGCCCGAATACCTACCTCGATCCCTTCTGGATCCATAGCGAGAATCCAAGCTATCGCCTGGCGGGCCAGGCGGGGCAGGACACTCGCGACACCGTGGGTGTCCGTCTCTGGGGGCGGCATGCTGGCATGCGCTTCGATTGGACGACGGTGCGCCAGAGCGGGCGAACCATCGGCGGGCGACCCGTGCGTGCCTGGGGCATCTTTGCCACCCAGAGCATCGCGTTGTCGGATTCGGGCTGGAAGCCGCGGCTGACGTCGCACATCGACCTCGCTTCTGGCGGCGGCGCATACGGCACCGGTACGGTGCGCGACATCAATTCACTGTACGCAAGCTCGAACTATCTGGGGGAAGGGCAGTTTCTCGGCCTTTCCAACCTGTTGATGATTGCCCCCGGCCTTTCCTTCTCACCCGGCCCGCGCACGTCCGTCGCCGTGGAATATGGGTACGCGCGACGCCTGGATACGGAAGACGCGATCTATGCCGGCGGCGCTCGGGCCTACGCCGGAACCCAGCGGGTCAAGGGCCAACATACCGGAAATCTCATACGGCTGACGAGCACGTGGTCCGTCAGCCGCCACCTGGCAATTCGCCTGAATGTCGAACACCTCGCGGCAGGCGACGCATTACGTCGATCCGGATTCTCTTCTGGAACCTATACCTATCTCGACGCGACATACCGCTACTAATGAATACGCAAACAGCAAAAGAAAACCTTACCGAACCCCGCCTCAACTTCTTTGCCTTCGGCCCGGGTGCGATGCTCGCCTTGGCGACGCTCGATCAACGCGTCGCCCGGTCGGACCTGGAACGCCCCCTTGTCGAACTCGTGCGGATCCGCGTATCGCAGCTCAATGGATGCGCCTATTGCCTCGACCGCCACATGACGGACGCCAGGAAACTTGGTGAAGCGGAGCGGCGCCTTTCGACGCTCCAGGTCTGGCGCGACACCCCGTTTTTCTCGGAACGCGAAAGGGCGGCGCTCGAGTGGGCCGAAGCGTTGACGCTGATCGCAGGCAACACCGTCACGGACGATCTGTGGCAACGAGTGAAGCTCGAGTTTCCTCCCGCACAACTCGTGGATCTGACTTTGGCAGTCAGCGCCGTCAACAGCTGGAACCGTTTTGCCATAGCGTTTCGCAAGCTTCCGGCCTGACACCCATGAAGAAGTCCGACACCAGTCGGATTTTTCCAGGCCGGCTCCGGCGCTACGCCAGGCGCAGGCTCGAACGTTCGAGAAGCGGCGCGCAATCCCGTGGTGTGGCCGATCTACAATCGCGCATAATGTATATTATGTAAAATTGCAAAATGCATCGTCCGCTTTCCCAGGCGGCTTTGCTTGCTTCAATAGCAGCGGCCGCAGAAGTCGTCGCGGCCGCCCATTGCATCTACAAATGGCTTAACGTGTGCGCACGTTCGGTGCCACCACGCAGGATGCCCATGAGCCGCCGATCCGCGCCATCGCTGCCGGCAAGCGCCACGCGCTAGCGCTCGACGGTAACGGCCAGGTCTGGGCTTGGGGCGAGAACGCCGACACCGAACTTGGCCAGCACGGCAGCCCCGCCTGCGAGAACGAATACGGCCGCGGCGAGCGGGCTCCGTTCACCGAGCTGCCGCGGCAGGTGCCCGGCATCGGCAAGGCGGTGGCGATCGCAGCTGGCTACAACAGCAGCGCAGCGATCGATGCGCATGGCGATGTCTGGGTGTGGGGGCGGCATTGAGAGGCATCAGTTGACGTTCCTTAGGCTGGAGGGCGGATGCACATCATCAGTTCACCCGAGGGCCGGCTGCGCAAGGCCGGCCGTACCGTCATAGTCACGGCCGCACTGCCGGCCGTGCTCCTGCTGTGCGCTTTCATGAAGCCGCAACTACCCGAGACGATCTACGACGGCACCCACTACAGCACGCTGATCGAGACCTACCAGCACGCCTATGAGCACGCCGGCATGACCAACATGAAGGTGGTCACGGAGGCGACGGGCAAGGCGCCCGATGGCACCGTCTCGACCGTCAAGACTTATACCTTCGCCTGCCCTGCCGTACCTGGCAGCCACTCAGGTCGTTGCAGTACGACCTTCAGCATCAGCGCTTCCGTCAAGGACGACATCTGCCGTGACTGCCGCATCACGCGAGCCTCCTACTCCGGCGATCCGGCGCCAGATGAGAAAGCGACGACCGAGATCCGGCGAGTGCTGGGTAAGAGCGTCCCTTCAGCGCCTGGAAAGTGATCTGTGCACGTCGACTCTCGGGCCGGCACGCGTAATGCTGAGAAGGCGCAGGTTCGACGGGGATACCAGCATCCATGCATCGGCATGCTCTCCAACGCCCGCTGGGCTTAGCTGGTGGCGTCGACTGAGGGCTTCCGCGACTCGCCTCCGGATGCCATCAGTAGCAAGAACACCTGGTTCAAGCCGGCAAAAGTCCATAACCAGATCGAGTCGTCGGCTAGCGTCTTGGCGGGAACACCGGGAAGTGGTCCGCTGTCCCGTGTTTCGCTAATGAAGTAGTAGCTCCATGGCATCGATACCGCCGCCTTGGCCATGAAACCGAGCGTGCCGCTGAGCGGTGCGCCGCGGGTGGCGCCGGTGGGGCGGTCCGCCGCATTCACGCCGATCGCCAGGACGAACAGCAGCGCATAGAGCTTGGCGAGGGTCGGCCAAAGGCGGCCTGTGCCGCCTTGGCGGAACCGATAGACCACTAGGCAGGCCATCACCAGCAAGGTCAGCCCCGCATGGATGGCGGCGGGACTCGTCGCCAGCTGTGCCACGCCGCTGGTGCAGTTGCCCAGCGCCTCGCACGGCGCCGCCTGCAGCCGCTGCCGAGCTTCGGTCGCGGCCGCGGCGCGCCATGCGCCATCCAGGATGGCTCCGCTTGCGGTGTCGATGGTGAGATGCAGCTCACCGATGCGGACCGTGCCCTCTTTCGGTACGGGCGCAGCGGTCTGCCGCAACGCGAGCAGGTTGTCGTACAAAGCGGTTTTCTGCTCAGGCGTCAAAGCCATCCAGCGGATGCCTTCCGGGCTGGTTACGTGGCCGACGAGCCTGACTTGGCACAGGCCGCCGCGATGATCGCCGGCGGGTACCTTGTCCGCTTCGCAGCTCAGCGTCTGTCCGGACGGCAGCTCATACTCGACGTGGAGGTCGGCCTTCATGGCCAGCCGATTACGCATATCGGCGGCGAGGTAGAACGCCTCGGCCTGCGCGGCCGTCTCCGCGGGGTCCACTTGCCCGCCTTTGAAATAGCCCCATGCACCGGGTGCGAGGCGATCGATATGTGCCAAACCCTGCTCGCTCATCTGCAGGTGCGGGGCGCTCGCGCTTTGCACGTCAGCGATAGCGGGAAACCCTATCGCCACGCCATCAGCCACCGCTCGCGCGACAGCGGCTCGCAGCGCAGGGGTGACACGCGCCCCAGCCACCACGTCGCGCAGCGTTGCCGCTGCCTGGGCTGGCGGCGGCATGACCGTACCCAACAGGCGCAGGCGTTGATAGTCGTCGAGCCGGTCGGCAGCAGCCTTAAAGCCCAGCATCTCAAACTGCTGCTGCAGCACGGCGGATTTAAAGGCATCCAACGGCGGAGGGCGATCGAGCGCCTGCCGTAGCATCGGTATGGCATCCATCGAGGGCGTGGCCGCTGGCGCTTCGGCGCAGGCAGGCGCGATCGATATCAGTACCGGCACGATCATGATGGTCGCGGCCACCAGGCTGCGAATCGACTTAGCCATCCAGCGCTCCTTGAATATGCACGGCTATCCCGTAGAACCGGCACGGCAAACGATCATCCGCACGCCAGATCTCACGACTCCGGCGGCACGATCACCACGTTATGCAGCCCTTGGCGCTTCACGCCTCCCACGGCACCCGGCGACGCAGCAGCTTGCGTAGAGCGGCACCCTGTTCGACCGGCGCATCCAGCAGCGCCTGCAAGCGCTTAAAGCGGGCGGCGTCCGGGGCAACCACGGTCTGCTCCAGCAGCACCTGCTGGGCCCTCTCGCAGGCGGCCTCCAGCATGAAGTCCGTGCGGCTCTTGCCCGCCATCCGGGCCGCCTGGTCAATCAGGCTGCGCTGGGCCACCGTGGCACGCAGATTGAAGGTGGTTTGACGGGAAACGGTGGTCATGGCGGCGGTCCTCAAGTGTATGCACATTGTCCGCACAGCGAGGGCCGCACGTCAGTACCCCGGTTCAGCCTTCATCGGTCGCTGCGGCGGGTTGGGCCACCAGCATCCGACCCGGCCAACCTAGCGCACAAAGTAGGCGCGCAGCTTGGGGAACAACCGGAATTGGGAGCAGGGACGTTGGCAGTGTGGCGCCCTTCCCCGCCTGGCCGACCGAACATCAAGCCACAAGCCACGCCCCCTTCACCGCACGTGCGCCGCCGGGTTGTCAGGCTCGGGTTTCCTCGCCTACGCATGCTGCCCAGCCACGTCCATGTCCAAGCAAGACACCGTTCCGAAGAAGTCCGGCTACGACGAGAGTCAGCCGAAGGATAAGCACGGCACCGAGCGCAAGCCGGCGCCCGATGCGCCGCGGCAGCCGCAGAACGCGCCGGATGCGAAGCCGAAGCCATCCTCGTCCTGACGCGTCGCGTGCCGTTGCGCCGGGTGGCTTGCCTGGCCCGGTAGTGACATTTGCGGGCAGCGTGCCGCGGGCATGCCGATGAGACGTATCTGCGCATTCGGCGTGGCTGCCGCTGTCCACCGAACCCATGGAGCCGACCGACCATGACCGACGACATCCTTATTGCCGAATTCCCCAACCAGCGCGAGGCGGTGGCGGCTGCCGAGAAGTTGTTCTCGATGGGCGTGGGCCGTGAGTGCGTGTTGCTGGAGGTGGACGAGCGCGGCATGCAGCCTCCGTCGAGCTCGTACGCGCCCTCGACGATTGTCGACCCCACCTTGCCGGACCAGCCGACGACGCCGGGCGAGCGCGCGAGTCATCCAAAGGAGTCGCTGCGCAAGCTGGGCAGCGAGGATCTGCGTGGGCCGGAGCTGCAGGGCTGCGCGCGGCTCTCGGTGCAGCCGGTGGCGGGGTTCGATGGCGACGCGGTGACCGAGCTGCTCCGTGCGGCGGGCGCCTCCCGGGTGCAGCGGAGCGAGGGGCCGTTACCCGCGCCCAATCCGGCAATGTGGCCGGCGGTGGACGTAGCCGGCGATGTGGATGTGGAGCGTGCGGTGGCGGCGTCGCGTGGCGGGGTTGCGGTGCCCACGCATCGCCCCGATGCAGATGCCGCAGCGGAGGAAGATCCCGAACGCCAGGCGCCGGCCACCGGCGATCCCTCGGCGCGGCGCAAGTAACGCGCCCTCGCGCCGTCAGGCACCCATCGCCATCACGGTGTTGATCAGCGCTACGTGCGACAGCGCCTGCGGAAAATTTCCGCACTGGCGCTGCGCTGACACGTCGTATTCCTCCGAGAGCAGGCCCAGATCGTTGGCAACGGACAGTAGCCGGCGCACGCGTCGTTCCGCTTCGTCGCGCTGGCCCTGCAGCAGCTTGACGTGGGTCAGCCAGAAGCCGTAGGCGATGAAGCTGCCCTCCCCGCCTTCCAGCCCGTCATGGGACTGCTCGTTGCAATAGCGCTCGAACACCACTCCAGCGTGCCATCTGCCTCGGGCTGGTCGGTGGGCACGCGATACGCCGCGGCGTCGACCCGGTCGATGCGGGCACCGCGCGGGCTCATGAATCGCCCGAGTCGCCCGGCAGCAGCCCCGCCATCATGTCGCGCACGCTCTGGCGAATGATACCCAGCTCGTTCGGATCGCCCTTGGCCAGCGCCGTCATGTACGACTTGGCCTGCGCCCAGCGAATGTGAGGCGGCAGCGGCGGCACGTCGGGGTCGGCGATGAATTCGATCAGCACCGGGCAGTTGGCAGCGAACGCCTCCTCCCACGCCGCGGCGATGTGCTCGGGCCGCTCCACCCGGATGCCCTTGAAGCCCAGCATGCGGGCGTATTCGGCGTAGGGAAAATCTTCCACGTCCTGCGCTGGTGCAAACTTCGGATCGCCGGCCAGGGCGCGCTGCTCCCAGGTGACCTGGTTGAGGTCGTGGTTGGCCAGCACCATCACCACGAAGCTCGGGTTGCTCCAGCGTTCCCAATACTGCTTCACGGTGATCAGCTCGGCATTGCCGTTCATCTGCATGGCGCCATCGCCGATGATCGCCACTACCGGACGATCCGGATACGCCATCTTGGCTGCGATCGCATAGGGCATGCCGCCGCCCATGGTGGCCAGCTTGCCCGACAGCGAGGCCATCATGCCCTCGCGGATCTTCACGTCACGCGCGTACCAGTTGGTGTGCGAGCCGCAGTCGCCGCAGATGATCACCTTGTCCGGCAGGCGCGGCGACAGCTCCCAGAAGATGCGCTGCGGATTGATCGGATCGGCCGGCTCCATCGCCTTGGCCTCCAGCGCGCGCCACCACTTGCGCACGTTCACCTCGATGCGCTCGCGCCAATCGGGGTTGTCCTTCTTGTCCAGCAGCGGCAGCAGCTGATCGATCACCTGTGCGCTGTCGCCGATCAGGTTGACCTCGGTGGGATAGCGCATGGAAACGTTGCGCGGAGCAATGTCGATCTGCACCGCGCGCGCCTGCCCGTCCGGCGGCAGGAACTCCGAATACGGAAATGTGGTGCCGATCATTAGCAGCGTGTCGCAGTCGTTCATCAGTTCCCAGCTGGGCTTGGTGCCGAGCAGGCCGATGGAGCCGGTGACGAAGGGCAGATCGTCCGGCAGTGCCGCCTTGCCCAGCAGCGCCTTGGCCACACCGGCGTCCAGATGCCGGGCCAGCGCAATCACCTGGGGTCCGGCCTGCATGGCGCCCGCGCCGATCAGGATGGCGACGCGCTTGCCGGCGTTGATCACCTCGGCCGCCTGGCGCAGCTCGTCCATCGACGGCTGCGGGTGCGCCGGCGCGTAGCCGACACCGGAGTAGACGTCGCCGTGGGCGCGCGGCGGACTGGGGACGGCCTTCATCTCCTGCAGGTCGTTCGGCACGATCACACAGGTGACGCAGCGTTCGGCCGCGGCGATGCGCATCGCGCGATCGATCACGTGGCGTACCTGGGCCGGTGCGGTGAGCGTCTCGACGTAGCTGGCGACGTCCTTGAACAGGTTCTGCAGGTCCACTTCCTGCTGGTAGTCGCTGCCCAACGCGGTGCGCGCCTGCTGGCCGACGATGGCGACCACCGGCATATGGTCCATCTTGGCGTCGTACAGGCCGTTGAGCAGATGGATGGCGCCAGGGCCCGACGTGGCCAGGCATACGCCTACCTCGCCGGTGAACTTGGCATGCGCGCCGGCCATGAAGGCGGCCATTTCCTCGTGGCGCACGCGCACGTAGTCGAAGCGGTCGGAGGCGCGCCCCATCGCGCCCATGATTCCGTTGATGCCGTCACCCGGGTAGCCGAAGATCCGCTTCACCCCCCAGTCGGTGAGGCGCTGAAGGATGAAATCGCCCACAGTCTGGCTCATTGGGTTCTCCCGGAATCGAGGGCCCACGCGCGGTCGCACAGAGCGGCGACGGCGCCATCTGCAGGCCAGGAAAGGAATGACGGGCGGCAATGATGAAGTGCCCGCCGTCATCCACCGGTCAAAGGTATGTGTCGGCCCGTCCACGAAAGCGCATGAACGTGCGACCGTTCTGTACTTCTCAGTGTTCGCGCCGCCACATCGCATGCTGCGCCGGCAAGCTCTCACGCCAGGTGCTGCGGCAGCGAGCGATGGATCGCGGTGGCGGCGACCGCCGCGTGACCTACCGCGACGCTGATCTGGTTCAACCCGCTCACCAGGTCGCCGATGGCGTACAGGCCCTCGATGTCGGTCTGCATGTGGCGATCCACCTGCAGCGCGCCCTGGGCGTCGGTGCCCGGCGCCAGCGTGCTCACCAACTGCGTCTGCGGGTCCGCGCCGAGCACTGGGTAGAGCGTGTCGTAGTGCTCGACGCTGCCGTCGGCGAAGCGCACCTGGCACTTGCCCTGCACCAGCGCGAGCCGCGACGACCCGAGGTGAATGCCAATGCCGTCGTCACTGACGCGGCGCCCGCTTCCGCCTGGCGCCGTGCCCTGCCCCACGATCACCGAGACGCGGCAGGAAAAGGTGCGCAGAAACCGCGCGTGCGCCAGCGCGGCGTCGAGATCGTCGCCCAGCACGGCGATGTGCTGATCGAGCGCCTCGTAGGCGTCGCACACCGCGCATAGCCGCAGCACGCCGTGGGCGATCGCCTCGTCGCGGCCTTCCATCGCCGGCAGGCGGTCGACTACGCCGGTGGCCAGCACCACATTGGCCGCGGTCCATGCGGGTGCGTCGCCCTGCTCCATGTGCACGGCGAAGCCGTCGTCGGTTCGGCGCACCGCGCGCACGCGGCCGGCGCGGATGTCCACGCCGTAGCGCACCGCGTGGGCGCGATAGCGCTCGAGCAGGCGGTTGCCGGCCACACCCAGCGGAAAGCCGGGGCAGTTGTGGCTGGCGGGGATCAGCCGCGCCCGGCTTGCGCCGGCATCCAGCACCACGACGCGGCGCCGGTAGCGCGCCAGGTAGGTTGCCGCGGTGAGACCGGCGGGGCCGGCGCCGACCACCACGCAATCCAGCGCGCCGGTAGGGTCGGCAGGGAGAGTGGAAGCCATCGGCCATGCTCCTGTGTATGCGGGTAACCCGGCACTGTCCCCGCCCGGCCATCGATGCGGCGTGCAGGTTGTGCAAACGCCTGGATGCAGCGCACACGCGGCCTGGACGCGCGCGCATGCACCTTGCTCGCCGGGACGTCGCCGACCGAGGGATCAGGAGCACGAGACATGAGCGTACGCATCGGCATCTCCGGGTGGCGATACAAGGGCTGGCGCGGGCCGTTCTACCCGCCCACGCTGCGCCAGCGATCGGAGCTCGCCTACGCCGCGGCGCGGTTCTCCACGATCGAGCTCAACGGCTCGTTCTATTCGCTGCAGACACCGCGCGCCTACCGCCAGTGGTACGCGGACACCCCCGACGATTTCGTCTTTGCGGTGAAGGCGCCGCGCTTTCTCACCCACATCAAGCGGCTGCGCCAGATCGACCGCCCGTTCGCCAACTTCATCGCCTCCGGGCCGCTGGCACTGGAACACAAGCTGGGTCCGTTGCTGTGGCAGTTCCCCGCCACTTTCCGCTGGGAACCGGAAAGCTTTGAAGCTTTTCTGCAGTCGCTGCCGCCCACCACCGCGGCGGCCGCAGTCTGGGCCAGTCGGCACGACGAGCGGGTGCCGGAACCGTACCTGGAGCTGACCCACGACCGACCGCTGCGCCATGCGGTGGAAGTGCGCCACCCTAGCTTCAGCGATCCCGCGCTGGTGGCGCAGCTGCGCCGACACGGCGTGGCGCTGGTGGTGGCCGATACCGCCGGGCGCTATCCGGCGATGCACGACGTCACCGCCGATTTCCTCTACCTGCGCCTGCACGGCGACACCGAGCTCTACGCCAGCGGCTACGACGAGCCGGCGCTGCAGGAATGGGCCGCGCGCATCCGCTGCTGGGCCGCTGGCGGACGGCCGGCCGATGCGCCGTGCATCGCATCCGCGCCCATCACGCGCAAGGAGCGCGACGTGTATGTGTACTTCGACAACGACGCCAAGGTGCGCGCGCCGTTCGACGCGCAGCGGTTGATCGCCCTGCTCCGGTGATGCCGCCCGGCCGAGGTCGCGTCAGAACGGCGCAGCCAGTGTGCCGCGGGTGAGGTAGTCGGCCAGCGTGATGACGAACAGCAGACTCAGCCACAGGAAGCCGGCGGCGGCGGCCAGACGGATCACCGGTGAGGCGCTGCGCAGGCGCATGAAAACCAGCATCACCACCAGCGCCTTGGCCACCGAGATGCTCAGCGCCAGCACCGTGTTGAACCCGCCCAGCGGCAGATAGGCCAGCCCCGCGGTGGCGGCAAGCAACGCCAGCAGCGCGCCCAGGGCACCGAGCTGACTGCGCAATGTCGGCGGCGAGGGTGCGCTCATCCGCTTCGCCCCACCAGGTAGATCATCGGATAGACGAAGATCCACACGATGTCGACGAAATGCCAGTACAGCGCGGCGTTCTCCACCGGCGTGGCGTAGTCGGGGGCGTAGCGACCGCGCCAGGTACGCCAGCCGATCACGCTCATCAGTGCCACGCCGATCATCACGTGCAGGCTGTGGAAGCCGGTGATCACGAAATACAGGCAGTAGAAGAGTTCCACCGCGTGGGCCTGTGGTCCGGCGTGGGTGAAGCGCAGCCCTGGGATCAACCCCTCGTGGAATTCCTTGGTGTACTCCACCCCGTGCAGTGTCAGGAACACCGCGCCGAGCAGCGCCGTGCCCCAGAGCAGCAGCGCCGCCACGCGCCGACCGCCCAGCTCCACGTCGCGCAACGCCAGCGCGGCGCCGGCACTGGACACCAGCAGCACAGCCGTCTCGATCGTGCCGTAGACCACGTGGGTGTGCCGGGCCGCTTCGGCGAAGCCTTCGGGGAAGCGGAAGCGGCACACCGCGTAGGCGGCGAACAGCACGCCGAAGAACAGCACCTCGGTGGCGAGGAACTGCCACATGCCGAGCGTCGACGCCTCGCGCTGCTGAGTCGGCTCCTCGAACTGCTCCTGCAGATGGGCCTGCGCCGTGTCGCTCATGAGCGGTACTCGTAAGGCCCTTCGGTGACCACCGGCGTCACCGCGAAGTTGTGCGTGGGCGGCGGCGACGGCGTGGTCCACTCCAGGCCCGTGGCGCGGAACGGATTGGGCCCGGCCTTGCGCCCGTAGAACAGCGACCAGCCCAGGTACGCCAGCGGCAGCAGGTACGAGACGGCCAGGATCGAAGCGCCCGCCGAGGACAGCACGTTGAGCGCCTGATACTTCGGCAGGTACTCGTGGTAGCGCCGCGGCATGCCGAGGTAGCCCAGCAGGTACTGTGGGAAGAACGTGAGGTTGAAGCCGAAGAACATCAGGATGGCGGCGAAGCGGGCCAGCCGTTCGCTGTACAGACGCCCGGTGATCTTCGGCCACCAGTAGTGGATGCCGCCCAGGTAGGCCATCACCGAGCCGCCGACCATGATGTAGTGGAAATGCGACACCACGAAGTAGGTGTCGGTGAGGTTCACGTCCAGCGCCGTAGCGGCAAGGAACAAGCCGGTGAGCCCGCCGAGCATGAACAGGCCGACGAAGCCGAGCCCGTAGAGCATCGGCGCATGGAAATCGATCTGGCCCTTGTAGAGCGTACTGGCCCAGTTGAACACCTTGATCGCCGAGGGCACCGCGACCACGAAGCTCAGGATCGAGAACACCATGCTGGCGTACATCGACTGCCCGGCGACGAACATGTGGTGGCCCCACACCATGAAGCCGATTACCGCGATGGCCAGCATCGACCAGGTCATGAAGCGGTAGCCGAAGATCTTCTGCCGCGCGCCCATGCTGATCAGCTCGCTGGCCACACCCATCGCCGGCAGCACCATGATGTACACGGCCGGATGCGAGTAGAACCAGAAGAAGTGCTGGAACAGCAGCGGATCGCCGCCCAGCGCCGGATCGAAGATGCCGATACCGGCCAGCCGCTCCAGCGCGATCAACGCCAGCGTCATCGCCAGCACCGGCGTGGCCAGCACCATCACCACGCTGGTGGCGTACATCGCCCACACGAACAGCGGCAGGCGGAACCAGTGCATGCCCGGCGCGCGCAGCGAATGCACGGTGACCAGGATGTTGATGCCGGTGAGGATGGAGGAGAACCCCACCACGAACACGCCCACCGCCGCCAGGATCACATGGGTATTGGAGAACATCGTCGAGAACGGCGTGTAGAAGGTCCAGCCGGTGTCCACCCCACCGAGCAGCAGCATCGCAATGGTGAACACACCGGCGGCCATGTAGAGGTACCAGCTGAACAGGTTGAGCCGCGGGAACGCCATGTCGCGCGCGCCGATCATCATCGGCACCAGGAAATTTCCCAGCGTGGTGGGGATCGACGGCACCAGGAAGAACCACACCATCACGATGCCGTGGAAGGTGAACGTCTTGTTGTAGGTCTCGGCGGTCATCAGGTCGCCAGCCGGCGTGGCCAGCTCCAGCCGGATCATCACCGCCGCCGCACCGCCTAGGAAAAAGAAGAACGTGATGCCCAGCGCGTAGAGGATCGCGATGCGCTTGTGGTCGTGCGTGCTCAGCCACGACCACAGCGTGTTGCCGCCCGATACCAGGTAGCTCGGCTCCATCGATACGTTGAGGTCAGTGCCGCTCATGCGATGGCTCCGTGGGATGCGTTCCGGGCGAATCGCTGGATTTGAGGTAGGCCAGCAGGGCCAGCACGTCTTCCTCGCCGATGCGGCCCTCGTAGCTGGGCATGATCGGCGCATAGCCGGCCACGACCTGTGAATCGGGCAGCATGATCGAGTCGTGCAGGTAGCGGTCGTCCACCTTGGCCGTGCTGCCGTCGGCCAACGCCACGCGGGTGCCGTAGATGCCCGACAGGTCCGGTGCGTGCACGGTGGCGCCGGCGCCGTGGCAGCCGCTGCAGCCGAAGCGACGGAACAGCACTTCGCCGCGCTGGGCCAGCCCGGTGCTGGCATGCGATTGCAACCACTGGGCGTAGCGCTCGGGCCGCATCACCACCACCTCGCCGCGCATCGCCGCGTGGTCGGTGCCGCAGAACTCGGCGCACAGCAGATCGAACCGGCCCAGCCGGGTGGGGGTGAACCACATCTGCGTGTAGCGCCCGGGCAGCACGTCCTGCTTCACCCGGAACGCGGGCACGTAGAAGCTGTGGATCACGTCCTGCGAGGTCATCAGCAGGCGCGTGGGCTGGCCCAGCGGCAGGTGCAGGCGGTCGATCTCACGCTGGCCGCCGGCGTGCTGCACCTTCCACATCCACTGCTTGGCCACCACGTAGACGGTGGCGGCGTCGCCCGGCGGCGTGCGCAGCTCGCTCCACAACCTCAGGCTCCAGCCGAACAGCCCGCAGAACATCAGGAACGGCACGATGGTCCAGGTGAGTTCCACCGCCAGGCTGCTGTGCCGTCGCTCACTGCGGTCGGCCGGGCTGCCGCGGCGGTACTTCACGCAGAAGACGATCATCACCGCGAACACGGCCAGCGCCACCAGGCCGCACAGCCACAGCATCGCGTTGAACAGCGCGTCGATATGCGGCGCGAAGTTCGACGCCTCGGGCGTGAGGGGAAGATGCAGGGTCATGTGCGTGGCTCCGGCCGTTCCGCTCGGCGGCGCCGCAGCAGCAGCGCAGCGATCAGGCCCAGCGCGAACGCGCAGCCGAGCCAGCGCATCACCCGTCCAATCAGCAGCGAGTAACGGCCGGTGGCCGGATCGTAGCCACAGCACAGCAGCACCAGCTGATCGACCACGTTGCCGACCCGGCCCTGCGAGGCATCCACCAGCGCCAGTCGCAGGCTGCGCGACGGGTAGCGCACGCCGAACAGGTATTGCGCCACCTTGCCGCCCGCACTGGCCACCACGATGCCGGCCGCGTGCGCGTACTGGTCGATGCGCGCGTCGTACAGGTAGCGATAGCCGCTGGCGCCGGCCAGCGCGTGGATGGCGTCTTCGCTGCCGAGCAGGAAGTGCCAGCGCGAGGCGTCAGCCTGCGGGTTCATCCGCGCCAGCATCTGCTCGGCGTGGCGTGCATCCTCCGGCCGCTCGCGCGGATCGATGCTCACGAACAGCACCGTGACGTCGCGCCCGGGCTGCAGGCCGCTGCGTGCCACCGCGTGCGCCATGCCCTGCAGCACCGCGTCGCACAGGTTCGGGCAATGGAAGTAGCCCATCGCCAGCACCGTGGGGCGACCGTCCATCCACTGGCCGAGGCTGGCGCTGCGCCCATGGCGATCGGTGAAGCGGGCCGCCAGTGGCAGCTGCGCGCCGAGGCGCTGGTCGAAGCCCACCTGCTGATCCAGCTTGGGCGGCGGTGGCGGCGCGCCGGCACTCGCGGTGCAGGACAGCGCCAGGCACACCAGCCAGATGATCCATGGTCGCCGCGCGTTCATCGCCCTGCTCCGCGGTGCTGGTTCTGATCCGCCGCGGCGCTCTGGCGCTCGCCCTGAGCTGCCAGCCGGGCCATCGCCTGCTGCAACGGGATGTGCGCGGAGCGATGCTGCGGATCGTTCCAGCCGTATTGCTGCAGGCGGCGTTGCTGCTCCATCTGGGTGGCGAGCAGGTCGCGCCGCGGATCGGCCTGCAACCGCGGCGCCGGCGGCACCGCGTCGGCCTGCGGTTTGCGCGGTGATTGCGGACGCCACAGCAGGTACATCAGGGCCAGGATCAGGCCGAACGCCAGGGCAAAGATCGCGCCCACCCGCAGCAGCTGCCGCGCATCGACGGTGTCGGGCTGGTACTGCGGCTGCGGGCTCATGCGCGATGCCCCTCGGGCTGCTCGCTCGCCAGTCGGCGCCGCACCTGCCGCCAGGCCGCCGCCATCAGCACCGCCACGCCGCTCCACGCGAAGGCGTCGGACCACAGCAGCGGTCGTGCAGGCAAGCGCAACCCGGGCAGCACCAGCCACACCAGGTTGGCGAACTGCATCGCCAGCACCAGCACCGCCATGGCAGCCAATACGCGAGGGCTGTGCTTGCCGCGGCGCGGCAGCAGGGCCGCCAGCGGCACGCCCAGGTGCAGCACCAGCAGCGCCAGCGGCAGCACGCTCCATGGCCACTGCAGCCGGGGCAGATACCACACCGTTTCCGCCGGCAGGTCGGCGATCCACGCGGTGAGGTAATCCATGAAGGCGAGATAGGCCCAGCCCAGCACGCAGGCCAGCAGCAGGTTGCCCAGGTCGCGGCGCAACTGCAGCACCTCGGGCGTGGTGGGCTGCCGCGGCCGCGCACGGATTGCCGCCAGCAGCGGCAGCGCCAGGGCGATGGTCAGCAAGCAGGTCATCACCAGCATGCCCAGCGCGGTGGAGTGCCAGGGCGGCACCAGCGACATGATCCAGTCCACCGCGGTGAGCGAAATGGTGAGCAACAGGACCAGCAGCACGACGCTGGCGAAACCCTGGCTGGCCAGCGAGGGCCGCAGCAAGTCGGCGCGCCAGCGCCGCTGACACCCGGCCAGCACCAGCCACAGCGCCATGCAGCCGGCCAGACGCAAGTACAGGAACGGCAGGTTGAGGTACCAGCGCGGCACCGCGGTCGTCGAGGCATGCACCCACGGAAACAGCAGCGGCGCACCGAGCGCGAGCGGCAGCGCCAGCACGGCCACCCACGGCAGCAGACCGATGCCGATCTGCCAGTACGGGTGCAGCGCCCTGCCCCAGCGTCCGCCGGTCAACCGATGGATGGCCAGCCACGCCATGCTGCCCAGCGGCAACGCCAGGCAGAACAGCCACGCCACCAGGTAACCCTGCAGCGCCGGGCGCGCGGCGTCGCTCCCAAGCAACGCACCGATCGCCAGCAGCACGATGCCCGCCAGCCACGCCGGCGCGCTCGCGCGGAGCTCGCGCCGATCGATGCGCATGACGGCCCGGCTCATCGGCGCGCTCCACGCTGGTTGGCGGCGTCGAGCACGGCGCGGCCCTGCGCGCTCAGCTTTGCGGCCGGCACGTGCTGGCTCAGCTGCAGCGCACGGATGTAGGCCACGATCGCCCAGCGATCGCGCGGGGCGACCCGATCGGCGTACGGGTACATCACACCGTAGCCGTGCGTGATCACGTTATAGAAGTGGCTGTCCGGCGCCTGGCGCAGGCGCTCGCTGTGGTAAGTCGGCGGCGCGGGAAAGCCGCGCTGCACCACCATGCCGTCGCCGCGGCCATCGAGCCCGTGGCACGCCGAACAGTAGATCTCGTAGCGTTGCTGCCCGCGCGCGAGCAGCGCCGGCGTGATCGCCAGCGGATTGGCGCGCGGCGCCGGGTCGCTGGCCCCCTGCACGCGGCTGGCGCCCTGGTCGTCGATCGGCACGGCGAGCTCGGCGTGGTAACGCGGTTCCACCACACGACCGTGCCGGCCGCCGGAGGTGTCGGCGGCCTCGGCCTGGCTGTAGGCGACGGCACCGGCCGGAGCGTGGCGCTGGGCGCTGCCGTCGGCGAACAGCGAGCTGGCTTTGCCGGGCCCGTCCTTGGGCTGCTGATACATGTCGTGCATCGCCCGCTCGCAGCCGGCCAAGGCCAGCAGCGGGAGAAGGCACACCAAGAGCCGCCGCGCCTTCATGGCGCCACCGGGTGGGTGGCCACCGGGTCGAGATCGTGCAGCAGATCGGCGAGCCGATGCGGATCGCAGCGTGGGTCGCCGGTATCCACCACCACGAAGAAGCCATCCTGGCTGGCCAGTGCGAACGGCTCGACGTTGAACGCCGGGTGGTACCAGCGCGGCAGGCGATTGGCGATCAGCATGGCGAGCACGGCGAAGCCGGCGGTGAACAGCAGCGTCATCTCCAGCGCCGCCGGCACGAACGCCGGCCAGCTGGCGTAGGGACGACCGCCCACGCGCACCGGGTAGTCGATCACCGCCGAGTAGTACTGCAGCGCCAGCGTGCCGAGCCCGCCGCACAGCCCGCCGAGCAGTGCCGCCCACGGCACCACCCGGCGCCGCGGAGGCAGCAGTTCGGCCAGCCCCGGCACGGCCAGCGGTGCGTACGCGTGCAGTCGCCGCACGCCCGCCGCGCGCAGCCGCTGCACGGCCTGCAGCAACGTGTCGGCATCCGCCAGCTGCACCATCCATCCGCACGGGCTCGAAGGCGTCATCGCACGGCTCCGCCACGGGCGTGGATCAACTTGCGCAGCTCGAACATCGAGAGCATCGGTACCCAGCGCAGCAGGATCAGCAGCAGCAGGAAGAACAGCCCGATCGATCCGGCCAGGAAGGCCAGATCCCACATCGTGGGATAGAACATGCCCCAGGATGAGGGCAGCGCGCCGTGGTACAGGCTGTTGAGGATCAGCAGCAGGCGCTCGAACCACATGCCGATCAGCACCAGGATGCCGATCACCATCAGTGCCGTGCGGTTGCGCCGCACGCGCGGCGACCACAAGGCCTGGATCGACACCACGTTGCAGCCGACGATCAGCCAGAACATCCAGGCGTAGGCGCCGAACAGGCGGTCCTTCGCCTCGGCGATCTCGAAGCGATCCATGCTGTAGAACGCGGTGAACAGCTCGGTGGCGTAGCTGTAGCCCACCACCAACCCTGCGGCGAGCATCAGCCGGGCCAGGTTGTCCAGGTGGCGCTCGGTGATGTATGCCTCCAGGTGGTACCAGCGGCGCAGCGGAATGCCCAACACCAGCGCCATCGCAAAGCCGGAGAACAGTGCCCCGGCGATGAAGAACGGCGGGAACAGCGTGGAGTGCCAGCCCGGCAGCAGGCCCTCGGAAAAATCCAGCGCCACCATGCTGTGCACCGAGAACACCAGCGGCACCGACAGGCCCGCCAGCACCAGGCTCAGCCGCTCGTAGCGCGCCCAATGCCCGGCGTCGCCGCGCCAGCCGAGCGCGAACAAGCCGTACGTCACCTGCTTCCAGCGCTTGCGGGCGCGGTCGCGCAGCGTCGCCAGATCGGGGATCAGCCCCACGTACCAGTACATCAGCGATACCAGCAGGTAGGCCACGATGGCGAAGAAATCCCACAGCAGCGAACTGCGCCACTGCGGCCACACGCCCATGCGGTTGGGGTACGGCATCAGCCAGTAGAAGAACCACGGCCGGCCCAGGTGCAGGATCGGGAAGATGCCCGACACCGACACCGCGCAGACCGTCATCGACTCGGCAAAGCGGTTGAGCCCGGAGCGCCAGTCCTGGCGGGTCAAGTAGAGCCCTGCGGAAATGAAGGTGCCGCCCATGCCGATGGCGATCCACCACACGTAGTTGGTGATGGCAAAGGCCCACGCGGCCGGGATGTTCAGTCCCCAGATGCCCACGCCCTTGAGCAGCAGCCGCCAGATTCCCGCGGCCAGCACGCCGGTAAGCAGCAGTGCGATGGCGAAGCAGATCAGCCAGGTCCGCCCGGCCGGGCGTTCCAGCACCAGGTCGCTGGTGTGCGCGGTGACGTCGGCCATCGTGGCGCGCGGGTCGATCGCCGGTGCGGCGGCGCCATCCACTCGTGGGTCCAGCGCGCTCACGAGGTTTCCTCCCCGTCCGGCCGCAGATCCGGATGCGGATTGCGCACCTGCGCCAGGTAGCTGGTGCGCGGGCGCGTGTTGTATTTCTCCAGCAGGTCGTAGTTGAGCGGCGAGGCCTTGGCGCGGCTGACTTCGCTGTCCGCATCGAGCAGGTTGCCGAAGGTGATCGCCTGGGTCGGACACGCCGCCTGGCAGGCGGTGACCACTTCGCCGTCGGCGATGGCGCGCGACTCGCGATCCGCCGCGATGTGCGCCGTCTCGATGCGCTGAATGCAGTAGGTGCACTTCTCCATGACGCCGCGGTTGCGCACCGTCACGTCCGGGTTGCGCTGTGCCTGCAACGTCGGTTCATTGAGATCGCTGTACTGCAGGAAGTTGAAGCGGCGCACCTTGTACGGACAGTTGTTGGAGCAGAAGCGGGTGCCCACGCAGCGGTTGTAGACCTGCACGTTGAGCCCTTCCTCGTCGTGCACCGTGGCGCCGACCGGGCACACCACTTCGCACGGGGCGTGCTCGCAGTGCATGCATGGCACCGGTTGGTGATGCGTGCTGGGCGCGTCGGGCGATCCGGCGTAGTAGCGGTCCACGCGGATCCAGTGCATCTCGCGTCCGCGGCGCACCTCGGCCTCGCCCACCACCGGGATGTTGTTCTCCGCCTGGCAGGCGATGGTGCAGCCCTTGCAGCCGATGCAGCTGTTGAGGTCGATCGTCATGCCCCAGGCGTACTGCCCCTGCGGCTGCGGCGGGTACAGCGTGGGCGGCGTGGCGGCCTGGGCGAAGGCGGGATCGCTGGCGAACTCGTCGAGCGTGGCGCTTCGCACCAGGCCGCGCCCTTCCATCGCGAAATGCGCCTGCGTGGCGGCGAGTTCCTGCCGGGCGCCGGTGGGCGCCATCGTCAGCGGGCCCGTCCACCACGGACGCTGCGTCGTGCGCAGCCGGTAGACGTCGACGCCGATGCCATCGCCCACACGTCCGGCGTGTCGGCGGCCATGCCCCAGGTGCAGCGTGATGCTGTGCGCTGCCTGCCCCGGCGTGATCCAAACCGGCACCTCCAGCTCGTGCTCGCCGCAGCGCAGCCGGGCCACGTCGCCATTGGCGTAGCCGTGGTGCGCCGCCAGCTGCGGGCTGATCAGCGCGGCGTTACTCCAGGTGAGCTGGGTCGGCGGCTTGGGCAGTTCCTGCAGCCAGCCGTTGTTGGCGTAGCGGCCATCCCAGATCGTCGGATCGGGGCGCAGCAGCAGCTCCAGCGCATCGCTGTCCGTCGCCCGCCATTCGTCCGGCGACAGCGCCGACACGCTGGCCCGCACGTTCAGCGCCGCCGCGCGCGTGCCTTCGATGACGCCCTCGCGCAGCGCCTTCTCCCACGCCTCGTCACCGACCAGCGCGCGCCCGTCGGATTCGCCGGCCCAGAACGCGCGCACGATGTCGTGGCCGTTCTGCGGCCCTTCGCCGATTACCCGCGCCACCAGTTCGTGGGCGGACCAGCCGTCGTACAGCGGCGTCAGCACCGGTTGCACCACGCTCGCCGTGCCGTCGAAGGCGCGTGCATCCGACCACGCCTCCAGCGCATGCGCAGCCGGCAGGTGCCACTGACAGGCCCGCGCGGTCTCGTCGCGATAAAGCCCCAGGTGCATGGTGTGCGGTACGCGCCTGAGCGCTGCGGCTAACGGCAGATCGGCGGGCGCCGTGTACGCCGGATTGGATTCCAGCACCAGCAGATGGCTCACCTGCCCGGCCTGCATTGCCTCGACCAGCGCCGGCAGGTCGGGCATCGCGGGGGCGTCGGCATCGCCGTGCGGGTCGATGTAGTCGACAGTGTGTCCCACGTTGCCCAGCGCCTGGTTGATCGCGTGCACCAGCGCGTGCACGGCGGGCGGCTGGGTTTCGCCGACCACCACCAGCGAGCGACCGCGATGGCGCATCAGGTCATCGACCACGGCGTGCAGAGCGGCCACCGGCAACGGCGCGCCGGCATCCGCCGGCAGGCTCGGCGCACCGGCTACGCCGAGTGCGTCGGCCAGCTGGCCGGCCACCGCCGCGATCTGCCTCGAAGACAGCGGCCAGCGATGGTCGGCGACCGAGCCGGTGACGGTAGGCGTCGGCTCGATCGCGTACAGGCGGTTCATGCCGGCGCCCTGGCCGGCACGATCGGGGCGGCGACGCGCCGCGAAAGCGCGCGCATGGGCCAGATGCCCGGGCATCGCGTCGAGCAGATCCGCGTCGAGCGTGAGCAGCACGTCGGCGGCTGCGACGTCATAGCGGGCGCGGCAGCGACGACCGAACGCGAGCTGCGCCCCGGCCAGCGTCTGCGCGTCGCCCGCCGGTTCGTGCACGTGCCACTGCGCCGCCGGGAAGCGCGCCAGCAGCTCGCGCCGCTGGACGCGCAGCGTAGGCGAATGCAGTGCGCCGCTGAGGATGCGCAATCCGTCGCCGCGCGTGCCCCACTGCGTGCGCCATTGCGCCAGCGCGTCGGCGAAGGCGCCCAGCGTGCTGGGCTCGTCGCCATGCAGCGGGTGCGAGGAGCGATCCGGATCCCACAGTTCCAGCACCTGGGCCTGCGGCAGTCGGCCCGTGGCGCCGAGGCTGGCCGGGTGCTGCGGGTTGCCTTCGATCTTGGTGGGGCGCCCATCGTGGGTTTCCACCAGCACGCCGGTGACCTCGCCGCCGCAGCACAGCGCGCTGGCGTAGAAGCGCACGGCGTCGCTCTGCGCCGCGGGCCGGCGCACCCACGGCACGATCTTCTCCGGCGGCGGACCGCTGCAGCCGCCCAGGCCCGCCAGCGCCAGCGAGGCACCGAGCAACCGCAGGAAGCCGCGCCGATCCAGCGGCGCCATCGTCGACAGCTGAGGCAGCGCGGCACTGAGCTGATCGCGGAACCGCGCGTCGTCGGCCAGCTCCTCCAGCGCCCTCCAGTAATGCCGGCCGCGGCGCGCGCCGAGCCGTTCACGTGCCAGTCGCAGGGCGTCGGTGGGTAAGGTCATCGGTGACATACCGAGCAGTCGGTGAGCCGCGAGGTGTGGATGTCGTAGCGACGGATCAGCGCCAGCCCCAGCGTCTGCTGATGCTCCGGCTGCCAGGCCAGGTCGAACACCTTCGAGCGCGGACGCAGGTACCGCTGCGGCGCGCGATGACATTGCAGGCACCACTGCATCGACAGCGACGCGGTGCGCCGCATCAGCGGCATGCGGTCGACCCGTCCGTGGCAGCTCACGCAGCCCACGCCTTTGGCCACGTGGATGCTGTGGTTGAAGTAGACGAAGTCGGGCAGCTGGTTGACCCGGTTCCACTGCAGCGGCACGTGCGTCTGCCAGCTGCGCACCAGCGGGCGCAGCATCGGTTGGTCGGTGAACAGCTGCGAGTGACAGGTCATGCAGGTGGAGATCGGTGGCATGCCGGCGTAGGCGGAGGTCTCGACCGTGCTGTGGCAGTAGCGGCAGTCCAGGCCCACCTCGCCCACGTGGTGTGCGTGACTGAACGGCACCGGCTGGTTGACCGCCGCGTCGCGCGCGTGCGGCTCGGCGGTGAGTGCACGCCACCCGGCGAACGCGCCGCCGGCGGTCAGCACCAGCGCGAAAAGGGCGAGCAGCACATACAGGCCCGCCCGCGGCGAGAACACTTGGCTCATGCCACGGGCGCAAGTCGATCGGGTGGGAGCGAACGCACGCTCACGTCATCACCGTGGGTCGATCGAACGGCAGATGGACGGCCCGTGTCGCCGAGATCGCGGCGATCGCGACGGGCAGGATCTCCTCATCGCCATCGATCACCACCAGGATGCGGCCCTGCGCGATCTCGTCCTCGAACTCGCGGCGCACCGGATCGGGCACGGTCGAACCGGCGAGCGCCGACGACCAGGTCCCCAGCGACGCGCCGGCCAGGCCCAGACCGACCACGCCGGCCACGGTGATGCCGATGGGCGCGGCGACCACCGCCACCAGCCCGGCGAGCAGGCCGACCACGCCGCCACCCACGGCGCCACGCACTGCGGCGGGATAGAAGTCGCCATCGGCCACCTTGCGGTCGTCGGGAATGCTTTCCACCTCGATGTCCGAACGGGCGATCAGCGAGATGTCGTCGTTGGCGATGCCGGACGCACGGGCGGCGTGCATCGCCTCGCGAACGACAGACATATCGGTGGCGCTGAACACGGCGCGTCTTTTCATGGCGGGCTCCCGTTGTTGTCGTCACGCCGTCGGAAACCCCGGCCACGGATCGCCGCCGCAGCGCGAGGCCTCGGTGGACGCGAACGGAGGTGACGTGCGCTGTGTGCGGACTCTACGCAGCGGGAAGTGGAGCGCAGATCAACAGTGCATGAAGGCGATGGCGCGCGGCTTCTTGCGATCGGCACATCGCACAGTGATGTCGGCATCGGCCTGGCCGGCGCGCAGGCGCACTCACGTTCCGGCGACTGCGACCGATGCTACGGTGCGGCCCCTTCGCCACGATCCTCGCTTCGCATGCTCTCGATGCAGCAGATCCTTCGCCTGGTCCGGAAGGTGTTCTCCGGCTTCTGGGACGACGAACTCTTTACCCGCGCCGCCGCGCTCGCGTTCTACTCGGCGTTCTCCTTCGCGCCGGTGCTCGTGCTGTTCCTGTGGGCAATGTCGGCCGTGCGCCCGGGGATGGAGCAGCAGCTCACCCAGACGATGGCTGCCATCGTCGGCAACGACGGCGCCGCCGCGGCGCGGCTGGTGATCCATAGCGCACGCGAACGGCCGCAGCTCGGGCACCTGCTCGGCCTGGTCGGACTGGGCATTACCCTGTTCAGCGCCTCGGCGGTGTTCGCGCAGATGCAGAGCACGCTCAATCGCGTGTGGGACATCGAATCGCGCCCGGGCAAGGCGCTCACCGGCTGGCTGCTGGCACGCGCCCGCGCGATCGGCGTACTGGTGGGCGTCGGCTTTCTGGTGATCGTCTCGTTCGCGCTTACCGCGCTGATCAGCCTGGTGGTACCCAGCGGCAGCCTCGGCTGGCTGGCACTGGAGAACGCGGTGGCCGCACTGGTGTTGTGGATCGCGTTCGGCGCGATGTACCGCTTTCTGCCCGACGCGCAGATCGCATGGCGCGACGCGGTGCGTGGTGGAGCGCTCACCTCGCTGCTGTTCATGGCCGGCAAGTTTCTCATCGCCATGTACATCGAGCGCTCCAAGATAGGCGGCGCCTACGGGCCGGCCAGCGCCATCGTGGTGCTGCTGATGTGGGTCTACTACGCCTCGCTGATCGTGTTGATGGGCGCCGAACTCAGCCACGGCCTGGCGCAGGTGCGCGGCGAACGCGAGCGGCCGGCGGCGCATGCCAGGCCGACGCAGTGACGAGGTGCACATCAGCTGCGCATAGGAGAACGCAGCCGTGAGCCTCATCGCATGGATCGCGGCGTGTGGCGTGCTGCTGCTCGGCGCGGGACTCACCTCCGGCTGGATCCGGCGCCTGCCGATCACCTCGTTCTGGCTGTTCCTCGGTGCCGGCATCGTCGCCGTGCCCTGGTTTCTCGACGTGGTGTGGCTGGACTTTCCGGAGCACCCTGGCTGGTTGGCGATCGCAAGCGAGCTGGCGCTGGTGGTGTCGCTGTTCATCGGCGGGCTCAACCTGCGGGTGGGCTTTCGCCACATCGCGTGGCGCACCGGCTGGCGCCTCGCCTTCCCGGCCATGCTGGTGTGCATTGCCGGAGTCTGCCTCGCGATGCACTGGATCTTCGGCACCGGTTGGGCGGTGGCGCTGATCTGCGCCGCGATGATCGCCCCGACCGATCCAGTGCTGGCCGGCATGATCACCGTGGGCGACGCCAACGACCGCGACGCGATGCGCGGCGCGCTGTCGGTCGAGGCCGGCCTCAACGACGGCGCGGCACTGCCCTTCCTCGTGCTCGCACTGGCGCTGCTGGGCCAGCCTGAGGGAATTTCCAGCGCCACACTCGGGCACTGGCTGATGAGCGAGATCGTGTGGTCACTGCCGGTGGGGCTGGCGGTGGGCGGCGGCCTCGGATTCGGACTTGGCCTGCTCGGAACG
Organism: Dyella sp.; assembly: GCF_051962475.1. Lineage (GTDB taxonomy): Bacteria > Pseudomonadota > Gammaproteobacteria > Xanthomonadales > Rhodanobacteraceae > Dyella_A. The sequence continues at coordinate 18,237 of NZ_JBQCCF010000028.1, read as the reverse complement.
CAAGTGAAGGCGATCACCAACGACGCCGCACCGAGCGACTTTCTCGCCCTGGCGATCGTGATGCTGTCCTATGCCGTGGCCGAGTGGCTGTCGGCATCGGTGTTTCTCGCCGCGTTCGCCGCCGGCGTGGGGCTGCGTCGCGCCGAGCTGCTTATCGTGGCGCGGCACCCGCGCAAGCGTCCCTCTCAGGAAGAGCAAGACGTGCATCCGCCGGCCGAGTTTCTGGTGGATCGCTCGGGCCGCAGCGACGACCCGCTGGGTCCGACTGAATCGATCGGGATGGTGGTCTCCGATGCGCTCTCGTTCGGCGACACGCTCGAACGCATCCTCGCCGCCAGTCTGGTGTTCGCCACCGGCGCGGCGCTGGCAAAACACTGGAGTTTGCAAGCGATCGCGGTGGCGCTGCTGCTGTTCGCACTGATCCGTCCCGCGTCGGTCTACCTCGCTACGATCGGTGTGGGCGCACCGCGACCACGACGCCTGCTGATGGGGTGGCTGGGCGTTCGCGGCATCGGCACCGTCAACTACCTCGCCTACGCGCTCACCCATGGCCTGGAGGGCGACGATGCCGCCATGGTCACCGCGCTGGCCGTGACCACCGTGGTGCTCAGCGTGATTCTGCACGGCGCCACGGCGCAGCCGTTGATGCGCTGGCGTGGACGGCGCATCCGCGCGCGCACCGACTGATCCGCGCCCCTACATGGTCCCGTCCGCCTCCATCGCCTTCGCGGGCTGTTGACCGCAGTTGCACCGCGGCCGGTGCACCGTGGTCGCCGAAGGAGGTGCATGACGCTCATGTGGTTGACGACGATCGCCCAGATTTCGCTCGCCCTCGCCGTGGCCTGTGCGCTGTGGATCGTGCTGGACATGCTGCGCGGCCACCGCCAGCCGATGGCGATCATGCACGTGGTGTGGCCGGTCACCGCGCTGTATGCCGGACCGTTGGGGCTGTGGGCGTATTGGCGCTGGGGACGGCCACGCGCCCGCAACGCAGCCCAGCATGACGACAGCAAATCGCCCGGCGAATCGCACCAGGGAACCCAGGGCGACAACAAGAAAAAACCCTCGCCACAGAGCGTGGCGCTGGCCGCCAGCCACTGTGGCAGCGGCTGCACCTTGGGCGACCTGCTGGTCGAATCGCTGCTGCTCGCCTTCCCCGTCGTCTGGTTCGGCAGCGAGCTGCTCACCGGCTGGTTGCTCGACTACGTCGCCGCCTTCGTCATCGGCATCGCCTTCCAGTACTTCACCATCAAGCCGATGACCGACCAGTCGCCCGGCCAGGCGTTCGTCTCGGCGCTGAAGGCCGACACCCTCTCGCTGACGGCGTGGCAGGTGGGCATGTATGGATGGATGGCGATCGCGATCTTCCTGATCTTCGGCCATCGGCTGGACAAGAGCACGCCGGTGTTCTGGTTCATGATGCAGATCGCCATGCTGTGCGGCTTCCTCACCGCTTACCCGGTAAACGCCTGGCTGCTCCGGCGCGGCATCAAGGAAGCGATGTAGCGTCAACCTTGTCAGCGCCTGGCCATCGCTGCGTTTCTTGACCCAGCTCAACAGCTCCCCGCGCGCTTGCATCCACGCTTGGATCACGTAGCAAGCGAGGCGTGAGCCATGGCACGGATCATTGTTCTGGGTGCGGGGTTGGGCGGCATCTCGGCCGCCTACGACATCAAGGCGGCGGTGGGTGCTGGCCATCAGGTGCGACTGGTCGGCGATGGCCCCTATTTCAACTTCACCCCATCCAACCCGTGGGTGGCGGTGGGCTGGCGCGAGCCGGCGAAGATCCGCGTGGAGGTGCGCGAGCCGCTGCAAAAGCAGGGCATCGAATTCACCGCGGTGCCGGCTTACTCGATCCTGCCGACCGAGAACCGCCTGCAACTGGCCGATGGGCAGGTGCTCGAGTACGACTACCTGGTGATTACCACCGGGCCGCGGCTGGCCTTCGACGAAGTGCCCGGCTTCGGCCCCGAGGGCGGCTTCACCCAGTCGGTGTGCACCGGCCCGCATGCCGAAACGGCGTGGACCGCCTACCAGGCGTTCCTGGAGAACCCCGGCCCGCTCGTGGTGGGCGCGGTGCAGGGCGCCAGTTGCTACGGACCGGCTTATGAGTTCGCGATGATCGTGGACGCCGACCTGCGCCGTCGCAAGCTGCGCGACCGGGTGCCGCTGACCTACGTCACCGCCGAGCCGTACATCGGCCACATGGGCCTGGGCGGCGTGGGCGATTCGAAGGGCATGCTGGAATCGGCGCTGCGTGAACGCGATATCCGCTGGGTCACCAACGCCAAGGTCAGCGCGATCGAAGCGGGCCAGATCAAGCTCGATGAACTGGACGCCAAGGGCGGCGTGGCGCACACGCACGTGCTGCCGTTCCACTACGCCATGCTGATTCCCGCGTTCACCGGCGTGGATGCGGTGCGTAACGTGGCCGGCCTCACCAACCCGCGCGGTTTCGTGCTGATCGACCAGCACCAGCGCAATCCCACCTACCCCAACATCTTCGCCGCCGGCGTATGCGTGGCGATCCCGCCGGTGGAAGCCACGCCGGTGCCTACCGGCGCGCCCAAGACCGGCTTCATGATCGAGTCGATGGTGAGCGCCATCGCCGAGAACCTGCGCGATGAGCTCGCCGGCAAGGCGCCGCACGCGCAGGCCACGTGGAACGCCGTGTGCCTGGCCGACATGGGCGAGACCGGCGCGGCGTTCGTCGCCCTGCCGCAGATTCCCCCGCGCAATGTGGCGTGGGTGAAGAAGGGCAAATGGGTGCGGCTGGCCAAGATCGCCTTCGAAAAGTATTTCCTGCAGAAGGTGCGTACCGGGCGCACCCACCCGGTGGTGGAAACCTACGTGCTCAAGGCGCTGGGCATCCATTCGCTGAAGCCGCCGCGCGCCGGCCACTGACCCTGGAGACCGCCATGAACATCGACCGCATCGTCTTCGCGTTCGCCGGCGCCATGGTGCTGGTGAGCATCGTGCTGAGCCTCGCCGTATCGCCCTGGTGGCTGCTGCTGACCGGCTTCGTGGGCGCCAACCTGCTGCAGTCGGCCTTTACCGGTTTCTGCCCGCTGGCCTGGCTGCTGGCGCGCCTCGGGGTGAAGCACGGCAGCGCCTTTCCTTCCTGAGCACGGCCACACCACGCCACGGATTCCGACGATGGGACGGTACCCAAGCAAACTGGCATGGCCGCTGGCCATCGCCATGATCGTGACGGCGTGCGCCGAGAAGGCCGCGCCACCGCCGCCCCACGGCACGCCGCCACCGGCGCTGGCCTCGCTGGTGGTGAAGGTGGAAAGCGCGCCACAGCAGCAGGTGTGGGATGGCACCGTGGAAGCGGTCAACGCCGCCGTGCTGTCGGCCCAGACCAACGCCCGCGTGGTGGCGCTGCCCTACGACGTCAACGACGTGGTGCCGGCCGGCGCCGTACTGGTGCGCTTCAGCGACGTGGAGCAGAAGTCGGCCACGCGTGCGGCGCAGGCGCAGATCGCCGCGGCCCGCGCCACCTATGCCAACGCTCGCGTCAACTATGAGCGCATCGCCGCCATCGCCGCCAAGGGGCTGATCGCCAAGGCCGAGCTGGATCAGGCGGTAGCCCAGCGCAACAACGCGCAGGCCGCGCTGACCGCCGCCGAGGCGACCTGGCGCCAGGTCGGTATGCAGCAGAACTACACCGAGGTGCGCGCGCCGTATGCCGGCATCATCACGCGCCGCTACGTGCAGGTGGGTGAGTCGGTGCAGTCCGGCCCGCCGGCGCCGCAGCCGTTGATCGCCCTCGCCTCGCTGGCGGATCTGCGCGTAACGGTGCAGGTGCCGCAGAGCGCGATCGCTGCGATCCGCGCGTTCCATGCCGCCGAGATCGTGCTCGACGGCGACCCGCCGCGCCGCGTGGTCGCAAGCAAGGTCACCGTGTTTCCCTACGCCGACCCGCTCACCCATACCTTCACCGTGCGCGCGCAGCTGCCGGGCGAGGACACCGGCCTGTATCCGGGCATGACGGTGAAGGTCGCCTTCCATACCGGCCAGGCGCAACGGCTGCTGGTGCCGGCCAACGCGATGGTGCGCCGCGGTGAACTGCAGGGCGTGTACGTGATCGGCGACGCCGGCGTGTCGCTGCGCCAGGTACGCACCGGCGAGCGCTACGGTGCGCGGATCGAGGTGCTGGCCGGGCTCGACGGCGGCGAGCGCATCGCCACCGATCCGGCGGCCGCGGCACGCAGCCTCGTCGCTTCGCAGGGAGCGGCCCGGTGAGCGAAGCCAGGCTGGGTTTTTCCGGGCGCATCGCGCGAATCTTCCAGGGTTCGCCGCTGACGCCGATCCTGGCGCTCACGGCGCTGCTGCTCGGGCTCGCTGCGATGGCTATCACCCCGCGCGAGGAGGAGCCGCAGATCGACGTGACCATGGCCAACGTGATGATGCCCTTCCCCGGCGCCGACGTGCGCGACGTGGAAAACCTGGTGGCCTACCCGCTGGAGCAGAAGCTCTCGGAGATCGAGGGCATCAAGCACGTCTACTCGGTGAGCCGGCCGGGCCTGGCGATCATCACGGTGGAGTTCCGCGTGGGCGTGCCGCGACAGACCGCGATCGTGCGGCTGTACAACCAGGTGTTCCAGAACCAGGGCTTCGTGCCGCCGAACCTGGGCGTGGGGCCGCCGCTGATCCGGCCCATGGGCATCGACGACGTGCCGGTGATGACGCTCACCCTGTGGAGCGACCGCGCCGACCAGGGCCCCACCCGCCTCGCCGAGGTGGCGCACACGCTGGAGACCGAGCTCAAGCGTATTCCGGGCACCCGCGACGTGTACACGGTGGGCGCGCCCGATCGCGCGGTGGTGGTCGAGCTCGATGCCGCCAAGCTCGCCTCGCACGGCCTGGCGGTGGGCGACCTCTCCGGCGCGCTGAAAACCGCCAACCGGGTGACCCAGGCGGGCGAGCGCATCGCCGGCGACCGTGACACACCGGTGACCGCTGGCACCTTCCTGGCCGACGCGGCGGATGTCGCCCACCTGGTGATCGGCCTGAAGGACGGTCAGCCGGTGTTTCTCTCCGATGTAGCCAGTATCCACGCCGGCGCCGACGTGCCGGCCCACTACACCTGGTTCGGCGCCCCTCCCGGCAAGGGCGGGCCAGGCAGCGGCATGGCGCCGGCGGTCACCCTGGCGATCGCCAAGAAACCCGGTGCCAATGCGGCGGACATCACCACCGCCATCGCCGCCCGAGTGCAAGCGCTGCACAACGTGCTCATCCCCAACGGCGTGCACGTGACGGTGACGCGCGACTACGGCCAGACCGCCACCGACAAGGCGGACAAGCTGATCCACAAGCTGATCTTCGCCACCGCCTCGGTGGTGGTGCTGGTGCTGTTCGCGCTGGGCTGGCGTGAGGCCATCGTGGTGGGCAGTGCGGTGATCATCACGCTGATGCTTACCCTGTTCGCGTCGTGGGCGATGGGTTTCACCATCAACCGCGTCTCGTTGTTCGCGCTGATCTTCTCCATCGGCATCCTGGTCGACGACGCCATCGTGGTGGTGGAGAACATCCACCGGCACATGGCCCTGGGTGGACGCACGCTGCGCCAGGCGATTCCCGAAGCGGTGAGCGAAGTCGGCGGGCCGACCATCCTGGCCACCTTCACCGTGATCGCCGCGCTGCTGCCGATGGCGTTCGTGTCCGGACTGATGGGCCCGTACATGCGGCCGATCCCGATCAACGCCTCGGCCGGCATGCTGCTGTCACTCGCCGTGGCGCTGGTGCTGACGCCGTGGTTGTCGCTGCGCCTGTTGCGCCATGGCGGCCATGGCCAGGGCCACGAGGCGACTGCCACCGCGACGCAGGGGCGGTTGCATCGGTGGTTCGGTCGGCTGATGGCGCCGTTCATCGACGGCCCCAAGGCGCCGCGTCGGCGGCGCGTGCTGTTCGCCGCGATGGGGCTGCTGGTGCTGATCGCGGTAGGGCTGGTGGCGACGCGCTCGGTGATCCTGAAGATGCTTCCGTTCGACAACAAGTCCGAATTCCAGGTGGTGGTGGACATGCCCGAAGGCAGCACCGTGGAGCGTACCAACCGCCTGCTCGGCGAGCTGGCGCAGGCGGTGTCACGGCTGCCGGCGGTGCACGACTGGCAGGGTTATGCCGGCGTGGCCGCACCGATCACCTTCAACGGCCTGGTGCGCCAGTACTACCTGCGCAGCGGCCCGTTGGTGGGCGATCTGCAGGTGAACCTGGTGGACAAGCAGCATCGCGGCCAGCAGAGCCACGCGATCGCCATCGGCATCCGCCCGACGCTGGTGAAGATCGGTGCGCGCTACGGCGCCTCGGTAAAAGTGGTGGAGGTGCCACCCGGGCCGCCCGTGCTCGCGCCCATCGTGGCCGAGGTATACGGGCCGGATGACGCCACCGTGCGCGCGGTCGCCCGCGGCCTGGAGCAGGTGTTCCATGCCCACCCGGACCTGGTCGACATCGACACCAGCGTGGAGGCCGATACGCCGCGCGAGGTGATGGTGGTGGACCGCGAGCGCGCCGCGAAGCTCGGCCTGACCCAGGCCGGCATCGCCCAGGCCCTGCGCACGGCGCTGTCGGGCGACGACGCCACCTACCTGATGGACGGCCACAGCAAGTACGCCGTACCGGTGCGGCTGCGCCTGTCGCCGGCCGATCAGGCCTCGCTGCCGCAACTGCTGGCCCTGCGCGTGCGTGCGCAGAGCGGCGCGCTGGTGCCGCTGTCGGAGGTGGTGAGCGTGCGCGCCGCAGCCTGGGAAGACGCCGCCTACCACAAGGATCTGCTGCCCTACGCCGACGTCACCGGCGATGACGCCGGCGCCACCGACAGCCCGCTTTACGGGATGTTTTCGCTGGTCAGCGAGCTGCACCACAAGGCGATCGCCGGCCAGATCCTGGCGCAGCATTTCATCGCGCAGCCGCAGGACACCGCCGGTGCCTCGGTGAAGTGGGACGGCGAGTGGCAGATCACCTATGAGACGTTCCGCGACATGGGCCTGGCCTACTCCGTCGGCCTGGCGCTCATTTATCTGCTGGTGGTGGGCCAGTTCAGGAGCTACGTGGTGCCGCTGATCATCATGGCGCCGATCCCGCTGACGGTGATCGGCGTGATGCCGGGCCACGCCCTGATCGACGCGCAGTACACCGCCACCTCGATGATCGGCATGATCGCGCTGGCCGGCATCATCGTGCGCAACTCGATCCTGCTGATCGATTTCATCAACCACGCCACGGCGGCCGGTCGCCCGCTGGCCGAGGCGGTGGTGGATGCGGCCGCGGTGCGCGCCAAGCCGATCGCCCTGACCGGGCTGGCGGCGATGATCGGCGGCTTCTTCATCATCGACGATCCGATCTTCCAGGGCCTGGCGGTGTCGCTGATCTTCGGCATCCTGGTCTCCACCGCGCTGACCCTGCTGGTGATTCCCCTGCTCTACTTCGGCTGGCTCGCGCGCGGCTCGGCGCGGTCGACGCCGTGATCCGGAACCCGCCCGGCGCAGATCATCAGCGGCAGACCAGTACCGGGAGGTCGCCGTACAGAATGGTGCGATGGGTCTCGCTGCCCAGCAGCGCGCTCTGCACCCCGTGCCGACCGTGGCTGGCCATCACGATCAGGTCGCAATGGTGCTCCCTGGCCGAGGCGATGATCGCCTCGTGCGGGTGCGCATTGACGGCGAAGCTGGCCTCGCAGGCGACGCCGGCGGCCTGCGCCCGCTGGCGCACGTCGTCGAGATATTGATGGGACCGCGCCAGGGCGGCCTCGGTGTACTGGGCCTGGCTGGCCAGCAACATTTCGGCGAAATAAGCCACCGCCGGAAACGGCATCACCGCGTGAAAGGCGTGCACCTTGGCGCCCAGGCTGTGCGCCAGGGCGATGCCGGTGTCCGCGGCACGCTGCGACAGCGGCGAGCCATCGGTGGCGATAAGGATGTGCTGAAACATGCGCGGGCTCCGATGCGCCGCGGCGGCGCTGGCGTGGCTGCAAGGCGCGTCGCGCCGCGGCTTCACCGCCGGGGCGGCGAAGCGCGACGCATCAACGCGCGACGATCAGGTTGTCGACCACCTTCTGCACGCCCGGCGCATTCCATACGGCGTTCTCCACCGTGACGCGCTCGGCCAGCGAATCGACCGTGCCGGCCAGGGTGACCGTGCCCTTGTCCACCTCTACGCTGATCGCGCGGGCATCCAGGTGCGCGCGACGCTGCAGCGCAGCCTCGATCTTCACCTTCACGTCGCCGGGTTTGATCTGCGGGCGGATGCGGATCAGGTTGCTCACGCCCTTCACCCCCAGCAGGCCGCGCACGCTGGATTCGGCCGCGGTACGTACATAGGCCCACTCGACATCGCCGGAAAGGGTGATGTGGCCGTCTTCGACCATGACGGCGATGGCGTCGCGCGGCACCAGCACGTTCCACTCCAGCGCATGGCGCGCCGCGCTGGCGATATCCGCATCGGTACGCTGGCTGCTGCCGGGCAGCACCACGTCGATTTCCACGGCAACGCCCTTGACCCCGCTCACGCGCTGCGCAGCGCGTTCGGCCGACCATTTCTGGGCATAACTTTCCACGTGGCCGGACAGGGTGACGATGCCATTCTTCGCCTCCACGCCGATCCGGCTGGCATCGATGGCGGCATCCCAGCCCAGCTCCGCAATCACATCCTGCTGCAATTGGCGGTCGGTACTCATTTGCGTTCTCCGCGACCAGACAGGAGGCCAAGCCTGCCCGGTCCGTCGGTCTGGGTATTGACCCTGGTCAAGCCCGCGGCAGGTTGTCCGGGCGCTGTTGCGCGATACCCCACCGGTGTATTGTGACAAGCGGTACGGTCCGCTCAGGTGTCCGCACCCTGCAACGTCCCGTGAGACGCGTCCGGAGGGATCTTCGTGTCGAACCCGCAATCGCCCGAGCCTCCTAATCCCTCCACCGCCCACCTGCTGGTGGTCGATGACGACGCCGAGATCGGTTCGCTCCTGCAGCGCTATTTCACCGGCCAGGGTTTTCGCGTCACCGTGGTGGGCGACGGCCGGGCCATGCGCGCCTGCCTGGGCCAGCAAAGCGTGCAACTGGTGCTGCTTGATCTGGGCCTGCCCGGCGAGGACGGCTTCGAACTCACCCGTGAACTGCACCAGCACTGGCGCGGACCGGTGATCATCGTCACCGGTCGAGGCGAATCGGTGGATCGCGTGGTGGGGCTGGAGCTGGGGGCCGACGACTACGTCACCAAGCCGTTCGAGCTGCGCGAACTGCTCGCCCGCGTGCGCAGCGTGCTGCGCCGAGCCTCTGAGGCCGGTCGCGGCCATCATGCCGGCGCGCCGACACCACGTTACGGTTTTGCCGGCTACCGGCTCGATCCCAAAGCGCGTCAGCTGATCGACCCGCAGGGAGCGACCGTGCCGCTCACCCACGGCGAATACGAGCTGCTGAGCCTGTTCGTGGAGCATCCAAACCAGGTGCTGTCGCGCGACGAGCTGATGACACGCATCCACGGGCGCGACGCAGGCCCGTACGATCGCGCCATCGACGTGCAGATCGGGCGCCTGCGCCGCAAGATCGAGACCGATCCGGCGCGCCCCACGCTGATCAAGGCCATCCGCGGCAGCGGCTACCTGTTCACCGAATCGGTGCAGCGCGAGTGAGCGGCGCCAAGCGTGCGGTGGCGGAGTCGGAGCTGTTCCAGGCGCTGTTCGACGCCGCGCCCGACGCGATGATCGTCGCCGGCAACAACGGCCGCATCCTGCTGGCCAATCCGCACGCCGAATCCCTGTTCGGCTACGCGCCGGGCGAGCTGATTGGCGAACAGGTGGAATGCCTGCTGCCGGCGAACCTGCGCGCGGCGCACACGGCGCATCGCGCCGGCTACATGGCCAGCCCGCGCGTGCGCAACATGGGCGAGGGCTACGAGTTGACGGGCGTGCGGCGCGACGGCACGCCGTTCCCGGTGGAGATCGCGCTCAGCCCGATCGTGACGATGGAAGGCACGCTGTTTGCCGCCTCGATCCGCGATATCTCGGCCACCCAGCGTGCCCGCGAGGTGATGCGGCGGGCGCGGTACGACGTGTTCGTGGCCCAGGCGGGGCGACTGGTGCTGGAGTCGCCGCACTACGGCGTCGCCATCGACGGCATGCCGGCGCTGCTGTCCGCGGCGCTGGAGACCGAGGCGGTGGCGATCGTGTTCATCCAGCCGCTGAGCGGCGAGCTCAGCCTGCGGGCCTCCACCGGCCTGTCCGAGCCGCTGCGGCGGCGCCTGCTGGACGCTTTTTCCGACACCGAGCTCAAGGGTCTGCTGGCGCGGCGCACGCCCAGCGTGCTCACCCTGGAAGCGGCGCCGGGCGAGGACGAAGTGGCCATCGCCGCCACCCGCCGTGCGCTCGAGGGGCTGGGTTTTCGGGATGTGGCGCTGGCGCCGCTGTTCGATCGCGTCGAACCGATGGGCATGCTGGTAGCGCTTGCCGAGATGCCCGATGCGTTCGGCCACGACAAGCTGTATTTCCTGCAGTCGGTGGCCAACATGCTGGCCGCGACGATCCAGCGCAGCCGCAGCGAAGAGCAACTCGCCCACGCCCAGAGGCTGGAAGCGCTGGGCCAGCTCACCGGCGGCATCGCGCACGATTTCAACAACCTGATGACGGTGATCTCCGGCAACCTGCAATTGCTCGAAGCTGGCATCGGCGACGCCGAGCAGATGCGCGACACGATGGCCAGTGCCCGGCGCGCAGTGGAGCGTTGTACCGGCCTGACCCGCAAGTTGCTCGGCTTCGCCCGGCGTCGACGGCTGGTGCCCACCGCTGTGCAACCCGCGGCCGCGCTGGGTGGCCTCGCCGAGATGGTTGGCCGCACCCTTGGCGCAGGCATCAAGCTGACCGTGGACTGCCCCGCCGGCATGCCGGCGGTGTACGCCGATCCGGGCGAACTCGATACCGCGCTGCTGAATCTCGCGATCAACGCGCGTGACGCCATGCCCACCGGCGGGGAGCTGTCGGTAAGCGTGCATGAGCGCCATGTGCCCGCCGCAATCAGCGAACTGGGCCTGGCCGCCGGCCGCTATGTGGTGATCGAGGTGGCCGATAGCGGCACCGGCATGAGCCGCGAGGTGATGAAGCATGCGCTGGAGCCGTTCTTCACCACCAAGCAGGTCGGAAAAGGCAGTGGACTGGGCCTGAGCATGGTCTACGGCTTCGTGCGGCAGTCCGGTGGCCAGCTGAACATCGACAGCGAGCTGGGACGCGGCACCCGGGTGGAGCTGATGCTGCCCGTGGCGGTGACCACGCCTGATGAGGCATTGCCGTCGGCACCGACCCAGCGCGGCGAGGAGCGCGTGCTGGTGGTGGAGGACGAGCCCGACGTGCGCCATCTCGCCGTCGCCTTCCTCAAGGCGTTGGGTTACGAGGTGGTCGAGGCCGCCGACGCGGACAGCGCGCTGCAGTTGCTGGAGAGCCAGCCATCGATCGCGCTGCTGTTCTCCGACGTGATGCTCGGCGCCGGCATGAACGGCGTGGAGCTGGCGCACGAGGCGCAGCGCCGCTACCCATCGCTGGCCGTGCTGCTTACCTCGGGCCTGGAGCCGGACCTGCGCGAGGCCACCCGCGCGGCCACCGAGCTGCGGTTGCTACCCAAGCCGTATCGTTACGACGAATTGGGCACCGCAGTGCGCGAGGCCCTGGAACACATGCGCCGGACGCGGCAGGGCTGACGCAGGCGGCAGCCCCGCAGAGCGCTTCAATGCACGGCCGCACCCTGCCCGGCCAGACGCGCCAACGCCGCAGAATCGAGCACGCGTACCTCGCGTCGCTGCACGGTGATGTAGCCCAGTTCGGCCAGTCGCGACAGCGCGCGGGTCACCGTCTCGTGCTTGAGCGCGAGGAAGCTGCCCATGTCGGTACGCCCCATGCGCAGGATGAAATGGCGCGGGCTGAAGCCCAGCGCCGCATGACGCTGCGCCACGTCGAACAGGAACGCGGCTACCCGGCGCTCGGCGCTCAGCGTGCCCAGCGAGAGCATCCACAGGCGGTCGCGGCGGATCTCCTCGGCCAGCGCCGTGGTGAGCCTCGTCTGCAGTTGCGGCAACTCGCGGCAGGCCAGCAGCACCGGCGGATACGGCAACTCCCACAGCTCGCTGTCCTCCAGCGCCACCAGGTCACACGAGTAATGGCCAAGCCCGATCGACTCCACGCCGACCAGGTCGCCGCGCATGCGGAATCCGGTCACCTGCTCGCGGCCGTCCTGCGCCAGCTCGCAGCTCTTGAGGAAGCCTGCATGCACCAGGAACAGCGAGTGGAACGGCTGGCCCGTCCGGTACACGTACTGCCCCGCCAGCACCTTGCGACGGATCACGGTCATGTGGCGGCGGAGCATGTCGATGTCGACATCGTCCACGCGGTGCGGCTGCATGGCCTCGTGCGCGAGGCTGGAGACAGGAGCGGCAAGATCGTGGGCAATGCTGGACATGAGAGGTTCCTCGGCGTGCCTGGGAAAAGGTGCAGTGCCACCTTAGCGCCGGGTCGCGCTCCCACGAACGCAATCCGGCAACCATTTGTAACGGTGTGTAACAGCCGCGCACACCATCGATGTGGCTCAGGCACCCGTGCCAGTCGAGCATCGTCGGTGTCGACGATCCCAGCCGCCGTATCAGCTGCTGCGCACGGTGGCTGGACGGTACCGACGGACACTCACGATGGAGCGGATGGCGATGGGCGCGCGCAGGCACGGAGCATCCCTCAGCTCATCATGGGCACCATCACCGCGATGATCTGCTGTGGCCTCGGGCCGATCCTGCTGTCGCGCCGAGTCGCGATTGCGCCGGTTTCAGTGCCGGAGCAGCACCGGCAGCGCGGCGTCCGCCAGTACGTGCCGGGTGGCGCCGCCCAGCGCCCACTCGCTGAAACGGCTGCGGCCGTAGGCGCCCATCACCAGCAGGTCGGCGTCGACCTGGGCGGCGCCTTCCAGCAGGGCCTCGCCCGCCTCGCCGGCATCGCTGGCCAGCGGTCGGTGTTCGGCATGCACGGCGTGGCGCTGCAGGTACAGGTCGATGTCCAGCGGCGGCTTCCAGGTGATCTCCGGGTAGGTGCGCCGCAGCGATCCTTCCAGCAGCACCACCCGTGAAGCGCGCTGCAGCAGCGGCATCGCTGCGTGGATCGCGCGCACCGCCTCCTGCGACCCGTTCCAGCCGATCGCGATGCAGTCCAGCGACACCCGCGCGATCGCATGGCGCGGCACCAGCACGCACGGCAGGCCGACGGTGAGGATGATCCGCGCCAGTTCCGCCGGCACGCGGGTGGCCGGATCGGTGCCGCGATCGAGCAGCAGCAGGTCGTGCCAGGTGCCGATGTGCGCGAGCGCGCCGGCGACATCGCCCTCGGCCGCGTGCCATGCCGCCTGCGGTGCACCCTGCTCGCGCGCCCAGTGCAGAAACGGCTGCGCCTGCGCCTTGGCCAGCGCGGCGGTTTCTCGCGTGCTGGCGAGGATCGCCTCAAGCAGTTCGGGCGAGCTGTACGTGGGCGCCAGCGTCAGCGGCGAGGGGTATACGAACGCGCCGGTCACCGCCGATCCGGTCAGCGCCGCCAGCCGCACGCCGTATTCGGCCGCTCGCGGCCAGGCGTCGAGTGAGCGTACCTGGATAAGGAAATCGTTCATGGCCAGTGGCCTGTATTGCCGAAAGTGACCAGTGTCCGGCGCGTGCCCGGCGGAGGATTGATCGGGATCAACCGTGCGCGATTCGGTGCCGGAGGATCGATCGTGCATCGCCCCGAGCGCCCGGGATGATCTGGATCAAGCATCGCCCTATCCACCGCGTGCAAGGTGTGCTCGAACCCTTCATCCCTCGATGTGCGGTGCGCATGTACGCGTCTGCCATGACGACTCCCTTCAGCGCCCAAGTGTCCGCCCCTCCCTCCGGAGCGGGCATACGCGACGTCCTCACCTACTGCAGCGATTTCCGCCAGTGGAGCTCCTGTGCGGGCTATGCCGCGGAACTGGCCGCGGCCCTCGGCGCGTCACTCACCGGGCTGCACGCAGGCGAACCGCTGCCGGTGATGCCGGCGGCCGGCAACGTGACGTCCGGGCTGGCCGAATGGATGGCCGAGGCCACCGACGAGGTGCACTACGCCATGCTGGCCGGGCGTGAGTTCGCCACCTGGGCGCGCGGCCTGGGCGTGGACGAGACGCACTGGCAGGTGGCGCTGGGCGATCCGCGCGACGTGCTGGACGCGGCCGCCGCCACGGCCGATCTGGTGGTGCTGGGCCGTCCCCCACAGCTCGACTCAGGCCCCATGGTCGCGCTGTTGCGCAGCGTCCTGCTGTCCGGCCAGCCCTGCATCGTGGTGCCGCCTACCTTCTGCGTCATGGGACGGCTGGAACGGATCGTGGTGGCCTGGGATGGCTCATCAGCATCCACGCGATCGCTGCATGCGGCGATCCCGTTGCTGCGCAAGGCCGACGACGTCTGGCTGCTGCGCGCTGCGCATCCGCGTGAGAGCGGGCGGATCGTGGCACTGCAGCCGCCATTCGATCCGCTGGCGCACCTGGGTAACCACGGCATCGAGGCCAGCCAGGAGATCGTCGCCACGCACGGCACCGCAGCCGGGCATGCGCTGCTGGCGGCGGCCTCGCTGCACCGCGCCGATTTGCTGATCGCTGGCGCCAACGGCAAGGCCCGACGCAGCGAGGCGCGGCTGGGCGACACCACCGACTACCTGCTGCAGCACGCGACGCTGCCACTGTTCCTGCGCCACTGACCCACGCCCGCCGTGCGATGGCGGGCGAGCGGCGGTCGGTCAGTCGATGATGTGCGCACCGTCATCGAGCGGCTCGACGGCCTCGGTCTCGTCCAGATGGAACAGCGCGTCGAACTGCTCGGACAGCGAGGCGCTGAAGTAGTGGCTGGCGTATTCGGTGTCGGGCCGGTAGATCACGCCGATGGCGCGTTCGAGCATCGGATCGTGCAGCGCCCTCGCCGCCATGCTTTGCAGCGGTAGGTAGAACCGGTCCAGCCGCGTGTGGTGCAGCAGCGCCTCGAAACTGTCGCTACGCGCCGGGTGCACCGCCATGCGGGACGGCTCCCCACCCCACTCGCTGGCGGCGGTAACGTAGCCCGTGTAGGTGGTGAAGCCCACCAGCAACGCCTCGCGCGCACCGACCCGCCGACGCACCAGTTGGCCCACGTTCCACTCCCCGGCGTGGCCCATCTGGGTGGCACGGGCGTCGCCCAGGTGCGAGTTGTGTGCCCACACCACCAGCCGCCCCGCGCGGCCACCGCCACGCAGATGCTCCTGCAGCGCGAACAGGGTCTGCGTCATGTGGTAGTCGCGCAGGTTCCAGCTGCTCTGACGGCCGGCGAACATGCTGCGGTAATAAGCCTCGCCGCTGACCACCACGTGCGCGTTGCGCTCGGCGGCGAACTGCGCCTCGCGCGCCGTGCTGCCGTCGCGCTCGCGGTACTCCGGCGCCCGGCTCAGCAGCTCGATCAGGCGTTGTTGTACGGCCTCGCGGCAATCCGGACGCAGACCCATCACCGCCTCGTAACCGTAGCGCTGAGGGTCGCGCACGTGGTCGAGCGCGGCGTACTGTTCGCGCGCCAGCTCGGCCTGCTCCGGATCCACGCGCTCCAGGTAGGCCACCACCGCCGCGGCCGAGCGGTACAGGCTGTACATGTCCAGCCCGTAGAAGCCGATCTGCGTCTCGGGGCGACGCCGCAGGTTGTCACTACGCAGCCAGCGGATGAACGGCAGCACGTCGGCATTGCGCCACATCCAGCGCGGAAACCGCTCGAAGGCATCGAACGCCTGGGCCAGCGATTCGCTACCGCCGCCGACGTAATCGTGCAGGTGCCAGGCGTCGGGCCAGTCCGCCTCCACCGCCACGGCGTCGAAGCCCTGCTCGACGATCAGCCGGCGCGTGATGTCCGCGCGCATCCGGTAGAACTCGCGGGTGCCATGGGTCGCCTCGCCCAGCAGCACGAACTGGCGTCCCACGCTGGCGTCCAGCAGCGCGTCGTAGTCGTGATCCACCTCGTCCAGCCGCACCGCCATGGCGCGGATCGCCTCCAGCGGCGCGGTAACGATCGTGCTCATGCGCCGAGCCAGCGCGTGAACCAGTCCGACGCCAGGGCGGCCACGCGTTCGAGGGCACCGCGCTCCTCGAACAGGTGGGTAGCGCGCGGCACCAGCACCAACTCGGCGGTATCGGGCAACAGCGCCAGCGCCTGGCGGTTGAGGGTGGCTACGTCGGTGTCGGCGCCGCCGACGATCAACAGCGTCGGCGCGGTGACCTTCGCCAGTGCGGTGGTGCCGGCCAGATCGGGGCGGCCGCCACGTGAGACCACGGCGGCAATCCGGTCGGGTTGCTGCGCGGCAACCATCAGCGCTGCCGCCGCGCCGGTACTGGCTCCAAACAGGCCGACCGGCAGCGCGCGCAGCGCCGGCACGCCCGCCGTACACGTCACCACCTGGCCCAGCCGCGAGGCGAGCAACGCGATATCGAAGCGCATGCGCCGATCGGCGTCCTCGCCCGGGCTGAGCAGGTCGAACAGCAGCGTCGCCAGCCTGTGCTGGTGCAGCACGCCCGCCACCGCCCGGCTACGTGGGCTGAGCCGGCTGCTGCCGCTGCCGTGAGCGAAGATCACCAGGCCGCGGGCCTGGGGCGGCACGGTGAGATCGCCCTGCAGCGTCAGACCGTCCAGGTGCAGCTGCACGCTCTGCATGGCCGCCGTCGCCTTCGCCGATGGCGCGGCGGCCAGGAGTTCGATCACCTCTTCGTCGGGCACCGCCTCAAAGCGCTGGTAGAACTGCCCCACGGCGCGAAAGTCGGGCGGCGCGCTGAGACAGACCACGTCATCGGCCAGCCCTTTCAGCTCCACCAGGCTGGGCGGTGCGGCCACGGGCACGGCGCAGATCAGGCTCGCAGGATGACGGGCGCGCACCGCCGCGAGGGCCGCGCGCATGGTGCTGCCGGTGGCCAGCCCGTCGTCGACCACGATGACCACCCGCCCCGCCGGGTCGATCGGCGGATGCTGCGGCCGGTAGCGGTGGCGTCGCTGACGGATCAAGGCCAATTGCTGTGCCATCTCGCGGGCCACGTAGGCCTCGTCGGCCCCGGTGGCCGCGGCGTAGTCGCTGAGCGACACGCGCCCCTGCTCGTCGACGGCCCCGATCGCCAACTCCGGATTGGCCGGCGCGCCGAGCTTGCGCACCAGCACCACGTCCAGCTCGCCGCCCAGCGCATCGGCGATCACACGGCCCACCGGCACGCCGCCGCGGGGTATCGCCAGCACCAGGGGATGGCGACCCCGATAGATGTGAAGCGCTCGCGCCAGTTGCTCGCCGGCGTCGGCGCGATCGACAAAGCCTTCGGTATAGGTCGCTGCCATGGGGAGTCCTCCGCTGTCCCGTCCATCGCGATGCACGCCCCCTCCCAGCACATCGCTCGGCGATGCTCGGCCGCCTGGCGCGTGGACACGTTGACCTGCATCAAGCCGATCGCGTCTGCGCTTGATGCAGATCAACAACGATGGAGCACAGCCACGCACAGTGGCTGCCTGCCCTGTCACGCCGGAGCCGCCAGTGTCCTCTGCCCGTACCCACCGCGTTCGCCACGCCGTGATCGATCGCGGGTGACACAGTGGGCCGCGTGCCACATCACTGGCCACACGGCGCACACCGGCCGCGGCATGCCTGCTCGTCGCATGTCCCGCCTACCCTTCCTACCCAAACGGAGACTGCGCCCATGCGCATTGCCGACCTTTGTACCCGTGTGGTGGTGAGCACCCAGGCCACGGTGAGCGTGCGCGAAGCGGCCGAGGCGATGCGCCAGCATCACGTCGGCGCCCTGGTGGTGGTCGAGAAACCCAATGGCGAGCGCATCCCCGTAGGCATCGTCACCGACCGTGACATCGTGGTGGCGGTGGTCGCCACCGGCGGCAATCCGGACAAGCTCACGCTGGGCCAGATCATGAGCCGGCCGGTGGTCACCTGCACCGAATCCGAAGGGCTGTTCGCCGCCATCCTCACCATGCGCGAGCACGGCGTGCGCCGCCTGCCGGTGCTCAACGCCAAAGGTGGCTTGGCCGGCATGATCAGCGCCGACGACATCTCCGGGGCCCTCGGCGCGCAGATGGTCGACCTGGGCGAGGCGCTGACCCGCGAGGAGACGCGCGAGATGGGGGAACGGCCCTGTGCCGCCCCCGCGCGGGCAGGCCACCGGCCGGTGCCGCCTCAGTCGAAGCGACCGCGGCCCAGCAGCCCCAGCAGAAAGGCGC